>DASQXY010000024.1:0-11013 GCA_035639455.1 Chthoniobacterales bacterium
GAGCAGCCATTCGTTGCTGACGATCTTGCGTAGTCTTATCGCGGCGATGAGTTCCATCACACCGGTGGCGATTGCCCACGCCGCGATTAGAATCACTAAACCGAGCGCAGTAACGCCCGGCATCACGAAAGCAAGCAAGCCGGCAAGGATTCCAAGTAGTCCGCCGAGAATGAGACTGCCGAGTTTCGGATAATCTTTCGGAGTTTTCGCGGCGAGCACGAGCGATAAAATGCCGTTCACCAGCGCGAACGCTCCGAAGAGCCAGATCAGAGTAATTAAAGTTGCGCCTGGCCAGATGAATGCCAGGACACCAAACAACACTGCAATTAAACCGCGCACCGCGAGCAGCCACCAATTGAGTCTGAATGTATCGACCACCGCGACCGGTGCGTTCGCTGTTATATCGCCAGTTCCATTCATTTGTATTTCCTTTGAGCGTTGGAGTTCATACTTTTTCTCCGCGGCCGAATTGTTGACGGACGTCCGACTGCAACCGTTCCAAAGCAGCGGTTAGATCGAGAATGATTTTGATCCCCACAAAATCGTCACCGCAGACGCTGCGAAGCGCTTCGATGCGGCGCAGAGTGCGAATGGCCTCGCCATCAAAGTAATAACCGTCGCCGGATCTGGCCGTCGCGGGCGACAGAAGGTGATGTTTGCAATAAACCAGAATCGTCCGTCGTGACACGTTCGCCAGCTGAGAGGTCACTTCAATTGTGTAGACGGCATCTGGCGGCGGGTCGAACAACTGGATCTCGCGCGACCTGATTGGTGGGATCATCATGACAACTCCTCTGGATGATCGCCACTGGCTCGACGCGCGCGCGCAATCGGCGCGCGCGCTCGATAACCCGTCGCAACTCTTACTCAGGCGACGTTGACTTCGATCTGCTTGGGCTTGGCGTGCTCGCTCTTTGGCACACGCACGGTCAGCAAACCATTCTTGAATTCCGCCTTTACTTTGCTGGCATCGGCATCGTCAGGCAGAGTGAAGCTGCGCAGGAAGGTGCCGTAGCCGCGTTCGACGCGGTGATATTTCCTTTTCTTCTCTTCTTTTTCGAACTTGCGTTCGCCGGAGATGGTCAGAACGCCGTTCTCGACTGTGACCTTTACGTCTTCTTTTTTCATCTCCGGCAACTCGGCCTTGATGAGATATTCCTTCTCATCTTCGGTGATGTCCGCCAGCGGCGTCCAGTCGGGGAGAGTGATTTCTTCCCGCCCATCCCCGCGACGTAGCGGCCGGCCGAAAAGAGTTGAGAGACGATTTTGGAAGTCTTCCATTTCTCGGAGAGGCTCCCAACGCGCTATGGTATTGATCATGATTTTGTCCTTTCTTCTATTGTTGTTTCCTCACCATAAGAAACGCCGGCTCGAAGTCCCGGTATCTTAAGTTGCCATTTTCAAAGCCTGAGCGTTCGCTTTTTTAAAGCCGAAGGCCGCCTGTTTTGGTAAATCAAAGTCGGGGTGCTGCCGATGAATGCGGGTGTGAAAATATCTTTGCCCGTCACGATTGGATCTGCCATGGAAAAGCCGCTGTTGAAACTGCACTCGGCACTGGACGCGGCGGCACTTTGGCGAGCAGTCCAATCCGTCCTCGATGCGGCGCTGCCTGGCTCCTTCATTGGTCTGACGCTGCAACACAATCCGATTCAGCCGATGATCACCAAATGGACGCGGTCGATTCCGGATGGTTTGTTCGATCTAACTCCGCTGCGGAACTATCTCGATTCTCATCCGCGCAGCCGGTTTGTGCGCGCGAGTGATGTTTTCCCCGACCGAGCCCGACTGATTAGGTCCGATTTCTATCGGCAGTACATGGCGCCGCAACAGTGCGCCCATGCGATCGGTTTGTTTTTCTGGCGCGGCCATCGGCTCGTTTCCGTCATCGTGATTATGCGCACAGCCGAGCAAGGTGAATTCACGAGCACACAAATGAAATTGTTACGCAGCCTCTACCCGCAATTTCAAACGGCGCTGCGCCGCCTTGGCTCGCTCGAGCGGGAGCATTCCGCCCGCGCTGCGCTGGAGCAATTCATCCAGCGACTGCCGCTGCCGACGATTCTTTTGCGCTGGAATCTCAAACTCATCTACCAAAATCAGGCGGCGCGGGAATTTTGCGCGCTGTGGCAAATGGGACCGCACCGCGCCCAACTCTTGAAGGCAAATGTGCCTGTGCCCAGCGCCATCCTGGATGGTTGCCGCGAGTTAGAGAAACGCTGGCGACAAGATCGACAATCGCTGCCGTTGAGCGCCCGATCCATATCGTCGTGGAAAACAGTGGTGCGCCATCCAAAACTCCGGCACCTGCGCGCGAATTTGCGGCTCCGGCAAAGTAGCTCGCTTGCTATCGCACGGCCGCATTTCTTGATAGAATGCGAGGAATTGTCGCAAACACCGCGAAATCGCGGCGGGGCGGGTGCTACGCGATTACCGCATCTTGCCAGGTTGACCCGGCGCGAGCAACAAGTCACGCGCCTCGTCTGCGAAGGCCGAAGCAATCAGGAAATTGCAGATGAAGCGAGGCTGAGTCTGACGATGGTGAAAAAACATCTTCACTCGATTTTCCAAAAACTCGAAATCTCCAGCCGCGCCCGATTGATCGCCCTGATGCGATAACGAGTTCGATGATCATCGGGATCTCTTTCACCGCGCATCATCGTTGGAAGTTTCGCAACAAACGTCGAGGCCGTTATTATGCAACCGGCACGTCCTGCTGCCCTCGCGTGTCAGCTAGGCCGCGTTGCTTGTGCCCCAGCCACAAACCCAGCGCGCACCACCCGGCGACTATCGGCACGGCGATGTAGCTGATTGTACTCAGCCCGAGTCCGAGTTCCTGTAATCCCTTATACGACCAAGCGCCAAGCTGATCGCCGCAACGGTAACCGAACGTGTCAATGAAACTCTTCGCTTTGTATTTGTCTTCGCGCCGCAACACGGTGAAGAGCACTTCGCGCGCGGGTCGCATGAATGCGAAAGTGGTGGCGCGACGCGCGACTTGAAATACCGCGAGCACGGATATGACCGGCGCGATTCCCATCGCGGCGAAACCAAACAGGCTTAGCGCCGGCATCGATAACAGCGTTACCGTTACGCCAAGAAACTTCATCAGCCGCCCCGTGAGAAAAATTTGTAGCAGCAACGTGAGCGTATTAACCGAGAAATCGAGCTTGGCGAAGAACGCGGTGCGCGCGGCACGATCGATGATGCCGCTCTTGGTCAATTCGGATTGTTGAAAGTAGGTCCAGGTCGAAGTCAGGGTGTAGAGCAGAATAAAAAGAAAGAGGCCGAAGAGGTAGGGTGAACGGCAAATGTGGGTGACGCCGTCCCAGAAACGGCCGCCGATCGGTTTCTCTGCATCGCCCGGCTCGTCATGCTCGCCACGCCGTAGCTCTGCGGAGGCGGGTCGATGCTGCCGACGGAATTCGGCCGGGAAAAAGCGCACCGACCGGGCGGCGATCTCAAGCATCGCGGCGCAGATCAAAAGCAAGACGCCGGTGCTGACGTAATGAACAAGGGACGCGGTAATGATCGGGCCGAGCATGCCGCCGAGCGAACCGCCGACAGCGATGAAACCAAAAAGCCGTTTGCCTTGTTCATTCGTGAACAGATCGGTCATGAATCCCCAAAAGACAGCGGTGGCGAACAGATTGAACACGCTCACCCAAACAAAGAAACAAACCTCGATCCACCGTTGCGTCCCCGGTGGCGCAAAACGCATGAGGACAAAGAAAATGATCAGATTTGAAATGAAAAAGCGGTAGGCAATCGGGATAAAGCGGCGGCGCGACATGCGCGCGACGATGGCGGAGAAAAGCGCATTCGCGATCACCATCGCAATGAGAACGACCGTGAACATCCACCAGAGATTTTCAGAATAACTGGCGCCGATGTTGTCGCGGACCGGCCGGATGACATAGTAACCGGCAAGCACGACGAAGAAAAAAACGAAGCCGAGCCAGAGCGCGCGGACCTCGCCCGGTTTTACGTCAACGATTTTAGCGAAGAGATTTTTCAAGCGTGTTTGTGCCAGGCGGCAAGCACTTCGGCTTCGTGCTCGCTCGTTAGCCCGGCGCGCAAATGCGATCGCCGATCTTGCGGGAGGGATTTGAACCAGGCGAGCGTGTCGCGCGCGGTGTCGGCAAGCGGACGAAACGTCAAGCCTTTACTGAGAGCCCGGTCGATCTTCGTTTGCGCAAGTCCGCTATCCTTTCCGGTCCAGACCGGCATGTCCGACCACGGTTCAACTTTTTGTTGCGCCAGAAATTCTTCGCTGACCCAGGTGAAATTCGCATTCGATTTCTCAGCGGCCTTGATTTCATCGAGCATTCCGCCGAGCCCGAGCGGTTTGGCCGGGCCGGTGGCATTGTAAATTCCAGTCTCGCGATTCTCCACCATGCGGATCGTCCATTCGGCCAGATCACAAGCATCAATGAATTGAACGGGATCATTTGAGTGCCCGGGCGCGAGCACTTCGCCGCCGCGATCGATCCGCACCGGCCAGTAAGTGAAACGATCGGTTTCATCACGCGGGCCGACAATCAGTCCCGGTCGAATGATCAATGTTTTTCCGGGAAACCATTTTTCTGCTTCTTTTTCGGCGAGTGCTTTGAGTGGCCCGTAAGTTTTGTAACCGGACGCCTTCATCGCTTGGAGCGTCTCTTTGTATGGATCAGGGCCTTCGTATTTTTCCGTCGGCGCAGTTTCATCGACGCCGCTTTCCAGTTCGCCATAAACGGAAATAGTCGAAATGAAAATGTAGCGCTCGACATTGCCCTTCAGAATCTGGCCCACATCGCGCACCCAGGCTGGCAAGGTCGTCGGATTATCGATGGCGACATCCCATTGTCTATCTTTCAACGCATCGAGCATGCCGTTGCGATCGCCGATAAGTTGCTCGACTTCGGCGGGCAATTCATGCGGATGCGTTTTGCCGCGATTGAACGTCGTGACCTTGTGCCCGCGCCTAAGGGCATAACCAACTTGATACGGCCCGGTAAATCCCGTTCCGCCGAGAATGAGAATGCGCAACGGTTTCACTGGCTTTTCTGCAAACAAAGATGTCGATCTTGAGCCCAAGGCAAGGGCGCCGGCAGCGGAAAGTTGGATGAAGCGGCGGCGCGTTGAAGTCATTGTCTTGCCATGTCGAGACTGCGGCTAGACCAGCAGATGAGTCACGGGATTGCTCGATTCGCTCGGCAATTATGCGATTAAGAGGCTGGGGCGACAGCCGGTCGCTCTTTCGCGCCCCAGATCAAAAGCCAAAAGATTATCGGTAATTCCGCAATCTCGAGAACCATTGCGAACTGGGAAACAACCTGGCGGTATAATGGCACAATCAGGGTGGTCACTGAATCGGCTAGATAACCGAAACCCGCAACAAACAGCAAGTAGCCTAAGAAGCGCGGGATAAAACCGCATCGAATGACAAGAATCCCGAATGGAAACAGCCAAAGCCCCCAAAAGATTTCGGCAACAGTAATTGTCTGGCCGTGCAAACGGAAAAATAAGTAGGCCAAGCTATCCAGCTGACGTTGATCGAACCCCGCTAAGAAACTGGCGCCTCTGACCACGATCAGTGCAGCGGTTTCGTTGACTATGCTGAGAAATGAGATTGGCAGTGACACTAGGAGCAATGTCGCCATCGCCAATGCATGTTTCGCGCTAACTGGCTTGAATAATCTGTAAAGAGCCAGAACCACAAAGATAAAAATGACTGACGCGATGAGTTCGCACGCGATGCCAGCGCGGAGGACGTTCTCGGAAGCGCGAAAGTGATCAGCCGTCGCGGCTGCGTCTCCCGGCACGATTAGTTTGCTAGGAACGTAGATGAGACCAAATGGAGCGGGGATGCTGGCCAGTAGGTAGAGAAATCCAGCAATCCGCGCCTGTCTCTTGGTCGAGTTCATCTCACCCACTCATCTGAAGCAGCCGTTACGTTTTGTTCTCTTGTTCGATCGCAAGGATCACTTTCCCGCGGGCATGGCCTTGCTCGAGGTAGCGCATCGCATCGGCGATCTGATCCAATGGATAACTCCGGTCGATAACTGGTTTCACTTTCCCGGACTCGATCCACTCGCCCATTTTCGCCAAATCATCCTGCCGAATTTCGGCAAACATCATTCCCATCTTTTGGTTGATGAACGGCGACATGAAGAGCAGTTTGATCGGCCGCGCCAGTGGACCGATTAATCCCTGCGTGGCCGTTCCGCCGCCACCGATAAGCACGTAGATGCCTTTGGGAGCTAGGACGCGGCGAAATCCGGATATCGGCTGAGTGCCGACATTATCGAGAATAACATCGTAACGCTCGTTGCTGTTGGTGAAATCTTCTTTGGTGTAATCGATAACGCGGTCCGCTCCAAGCGAGCGGACAAGATCGACATTCCGCGTGCTGCAAACACCGGTTACGTCCGCGCCAAATACTTTGGCGATTTGGACAGCGAACGTCCCTACACCTCCTGAAGCGCCGTTAATCAAAACCTTTTGCCCCGCGTGAACGTGTCCTTTGTCGCGAAGACCCTGTAAGGCGGTCAATCCCGCCACCGGCACAGCCGCCGCCTGCTCGAAGGTGAGACTCGCCGGCTTCAGCACCAGTTTGGTTTTATTAGCGCACACGTATTCGGCAAAGGCGGCGCCGTGTCCGGTGCCGAACACTTCATCGCCCGGTTTGAATTGCGTCACGTTCTTGCCAACCGCTTCGACTCCGCCGGCAAGATCGACACCTAACCTGGGTGACTTCGGCTTGCGCAGCCCCATGCCCATCAGCCGTCCAAGGTAGGGCGTGCCTTCCATAAAGTGCCAGTCAAGCGGATTGAGCGCAGCCGCGCGAGTTCTGACCAGGACCTGATCGTCGTTAGGAATGGGCTTTTTGATATCCCTAACTTCAAGAACGTCTGGTGGCCCATAGTCGGTGTAAACAACAGCTTTCATGTGGGGTTCTCCCATCTCGATCGGTTCTTGCCGAGCACCAGTGGCCCAGGCATAGATGGCAAACCCAGCGATTAGTATGATAGCTAGATAGAACACCCATCGAAAGAAGCGGCGAATCCTGCCTTTGCGACGAGGTACCCTCTGTTCGGTTGATTCAGTTGTTAGGTTTGCGCTCATTCGTTTTTCCATATTCAAGTGGTTTATACGGTGCATCATGCACCGCGAGTGATCCCAAATACAAGGTCGGATTGCAGCCTACGATCCTGCAGCTCCGATGTGAGCGATTATGTTTGCGGCCTAGCGGTAGCCTGTTCACGCATGATAAGTTTGTCCGGCACGTTAATAAGACTAAAGGTCCGGTGACTACGATTGATCGGTAGATCGTGCCGGCGATCCGTGCCGCCTTGACGGTTGGATGCATAAGTCTCTCCCTGTTTCGTAAGTGTCCAACAAAATTAAGTGGGTCCGCGGTAACGGCGCAGCCGAACTGCGGCAGCCACCGATACCGCCGCGAAGATAAGTCCAAACCAGAGATCGGGCGTAATGAGATATTTGTCTGGCGTGAGGTGAACTAACGACCCGACTGCGTTGTTCCGATATCCTGCGAACTCGAAAGCATTCGGCGCAAAACCGAGCAATCGATCCTTCAACAAATCGCTAAAATGCGACGTATTGAAAGTAATCTTCTCGAAAATCGCGATCGCGAATGGCGGCAGTACTGCCCAGAGAAAGGTCGCACGTCTCACCAGGCCCGAGATCAACAGTGCCCAGCCATAGATCGGCGCATGCCAGAGCGCAATCGCGGCCAAGCCGTAGAGCAGGATCAGCGAGTGCTGAAACAAATTGAAATTTACCCACGTCGACCCGGGACTCATGCCATGCGAGATGAGGAGTACGCTCGTCCAGATCAGCATGACGCATTGCGTGATAACGATGATTGCAAAAGTCACCAACGGCAGCACCGCAAGCGGAATCACCGCCTTTGAGAGCAGAGTCGTGAGATCGGAGACCGGCAGCGATTTCCAAAATAGGATACTGCGATCGCGACGTTCACCGTAAAGCGCGTCAAGACAGTAAAACACGCCAACAATGAACGCGGTGAAGATCAACATCATCGCCGCCACGTTGTAAGGCAATTCGATTGCGGCACGGGCTTTTACCGGAGCAAGTAACAACACCGCGCGTCGGCGCTCCGGCAGACCAATCGTGCTTACCAAAAAACCGAACAGAACGACAACGGCGACAACGAGTGGCGCGATGTAAATGGAGCGGTTCTCCCACAGTTCCCGGCGCACCGACCAACAGAAAGGCTTCGTGGCATCGGCATCTTGCCGATGAGTTAGCGCGTTATCCGCTTTGGTATTCATCTCGCTTCCATCCCCTGAATTGCCTGTTGCGCCGTAGGCTTGCGTGAAGCCGGACTCATCAGCGCGACGAACAAATCGGCGATGCTCGGCGTGCGCACGTTGCCAATCGCCGCGAGCTCGTCCCGATCAACGCGATCGAAAAGCATGATGCTGCGACCGAACACTTTGCGCTCCTGGATCGGTTCGAGTGCGCGCGCGCCCGCGACATGATCCGGATGCACCATCGCTTCGACGTAGCGCGACTCGAATTCTTCCATGCTGCAACTAAGCACGATCCGGCCGCGGTTGATGAACATGAGATCGGTGATGACATCCTGGATTTCTTCCACTTGATGTGTCGTCACGACGATGGTGCGCGTGCCATCGAAGTAATCATTTAGCAGCGAATCGTAGAATTGTTTACGATAGAGGATGTCGAGCCCAAGCGTCGGCTCGTCGAGCACCAACAATTTCGCGTCAATTGCCATGACCAGGGCAACATGCAGCTGCACCACCATGCCTTTCGACAACTGCCGCACCTTCTTGTTATGTTCGATATCAGTCTTGCTGATGAAACTTTCCGCTTTCGCCCGATCGAATCGCGGATGCACGCCGGCGACGTAATCGAGCAACTGCGAAACGCGGATCCAGCGTGGCAGCGTCGCGACATCGGCAATGAAGCAGACCTCGCGCATGAGCTGGTCGCGCGCTTGCCACGGGTCACGTCCGAGCACTTTCAACTCTCCTTCGTAGGCAGTGAGTCCCAGGATCGCGTTCAGCGCGGTCGTTTTGCCTGCGCCATTCGGGCCAATAATGCCAAGGATGCGGCCTTCCTCGACCTGAAGATCGACATTATCCAGCGCGACCGTTGTCCCAAACACTTTGCGCAGACCATGCGCTTGGATTGTCGCCATGAGCTTAGCGTTTTTCCTCCTTCGATGAATGATGCGCTGCGGCCTCGAGTAACTCTTTTGGATCTAAACCCAGTCGCCGAATGGTCGCGTGAACGCGCGGCCAATGCTCGTTGAGGAATTTCTCGCGTTCGCCTTTGACCAGAAGCTTGTGCGCTCCGGCTCTGACGAACATTCCCAGCCCACGCCGCTTTTCTACCAGCTGCTCATCCACCAACTCCTGGTACGCCTTGAGGACAGTGAGCGGGTTCACTCGGTACTCGGCCGCGACGTTGCGGACCGACGGTAGCGGATCGCCTTCTTTGAGCACGCCGTCGAGAATCATGTGAACGACGCGATCGCGAAGTTGGCGATAAATTGGCTGACCATCATTCCATTCACGAGTCATTTGCTAGTTCCGTCGTCCCTTCCGGAAGAGCTGTTTCGCATCGCCGCGTTGGCTTGCTGCCCGTCATATAGTCATATACTGAACTATAACACTATGGCAGAGGCAAGCCTTTTTTGCATTCTCAACACGCCGCGGTCTCGACTGCATCCTGCGATCATCCAGCTCCGATGAGCGAACGCGCGAAGTCTCCGACCCGCTTCACCAGGTCCTTGTGACCGCTCAGCTTTTCGATTTCGCGCACAATCGCGCTGCCCACGACAGCCGCGTCCGCAAAATGCCAGACCTGCCGAACTTGTTCCGCGGTCGAAATACCGAAACCTACTGCGACTGGTAAATCGCTGACCTGCCGGACCCGTTGGACTAGCACTTCGGCATCGTGCGCCATTTGATCGCGTGCGCCGGTGACCCCCGCGCGTGAAACAGCGTAGATGAAACCTCGGGCGCATCGCGAAATTCGCTCAAGCCGCTGATCGGACGTCGTCGGCGCGACAAGGAAAATAGGTTCGATTCCGGTTACCTTGAGAACGTCGATCCAAGCGCCGGCTCCTTCAGGAATCAAGTCCGTGACCAGAATCGCATCGACGCCCGCGCGCTTCGCCTCAGCCACCAAACGTGCGGGACCGAACTGCAACAGCGGATTGAAATAGCTGAATAGCACGATCGGCACGTCGACGTGCTGCTTGGACTTGGCAACGCAGGCAAGCACATCGGCCACGGTCACACCATTGCGTAGGGCGCGTTGCGAGGCGCGCTGGATCACCTCACCATCAGCAACAGGATCACTGAACGGCACGCCAACCTCAATCACATCTGCGCCAGCTAGAGCGAGCTCATGCACCAGGAGCTCAGCTGTCTCCAAATTGGGGTCGCCCGCGGTGATAAACGGGATGAACCCGCCTCTGCCGCAGCGCTTCAGCTTGGCAAACGCCTCACCAATCCGGCTCATCGCCGCTCCAAATCGGCAACGAGCTGTACGTCTTTGTCGCCGCGGCCCGACACATTGACGATGATCGCATCATCCGACGGCAAACCGCTTGCCAGACGAATGGCAGGTATGATCGCATGCGCGGTTTCAAGTGCGGGAATGATCCCTTCGAGCTTGGCGCACAGCCTCAACCCTTCCAGCGCTTCGTCATCAGTGGCGCGAATGTACTCGGCCCGACCGTTGTCATGTAAGAACGCGTGCTCGGGACCGATTCCCGCGTAATCGAGTCCGGCCGAAACAGAATGTGTCGTGGCGATTTGACCCGCCTGGTCCTGGAGCACATATGACATCGTGCCCTGCAATACACCGACGCGCCCGCCGCCGCTCTTTTCGTTGGAGTGAAATCGGGCGGCATGTTCGCCTAGCGAATTCCCGCGACCGCCGGCTTCTACACCGATGAGTCGAACGCTCGCATCGCGGATGAACCCGTGAAACAAACCGATCGCATTCGAG
>DASQXY010000025.1:0-3639 GCA_035639455.1 Chthoniobacterales bacterium
GTCTGCGCCAATACAGTCGACGCACCGCCCACCAGCAGTGCGCAGAGCAACAATTTGCGCGGATTCATCGCGACTCATTTTGCGCGGCGTCGACTTGTTCGTCCAGTCGAATGACCATTGAATGCAGGCTTTTGTTTGAACGGAGAGTTAATTATTACGTCCGGCATGAAGAATTATGTCGGCGTTTGTGTCGCCGCGGCATTGGTGGTCGCACCGCCGCAGGCGAATGCGCAGCAACTACTTCAACGAGCTGACAACCGGGCGGCAAGCGCCACGCCATTCGATGCGGCGGCAGCTACGCAGGCTTGGCTCGCGAGCGTGCCGCCAGAGCAGCGTGCCAAATCAGACGCATACTTTGAAGGCGGTTATTGGTTGATACTCTGGAATTTTCTACTCGCGGTCGCGATTTCGATATTTCTGCTCGGTTCACGGATTTCAGCCCGCATGCGAGATTTCGCGCAAGGCGTAACACGGTTCAGGTCCGGACAGGTGGCGTTGTACTCGTTTGGCTTTTTGGCCATCACCTCGGCGCTCAGTTTGCCGCTCAACGTCTATCAGAACTTCTTGCGTGAGCACCAATACGGGATGGCGACCGACAGTTTTGTTCAGTGGCTGCACGATGCGTGCCTCGCCTTCCTGCTGCTGCTTGTGCTCGGCACAATTCTGCTCGTCGCGTTGTACGCGGTGTTTCGGCGTGCTCCGCGAAGCTGGCCGGTTTGGGGCACGATCGTCGCCACCGTGTTCGGAATGATTGGGCTATTCGTTGCGCCGATTTACATCGAACCGCTCTTTAACGACTACAAACCAATCAGCGATCCCGCGATTAGCGCGCCAATCCTTGCCATGGCACGCGCCAACGAAATTCCCGTGTCGCAGGTGTTCGAGGTCGACGCCTCTCGGCGTAGCAAACGAGTGGGCGCGAATGTGGCGGGGTTTTTGGGCACGATGCGGATCGCGCTGAACGACAATCTGCTGCGTGAATGCACGCTGCCAGAAATCCGTGAGGTGATGGCGCACGAGATGGGTCACTATGTGCTCAACCATGTCTCGAAACTCCTCCTCGATGGCGCCATTGCTACACTCGTCGGTTTGGTGCTGACGCGCGTCTGCTTCGACCGAGCGGTGGCGCGTTGGGGCTACAAATGGCGCGTGCGCGGCATCGCTGACCCTGCCGGCCTGCCACTGCTTACGCTGATTATTAGTGCTTACCTGTTTCTGTTGACGCCGATCGCGAACACTGCCGTTCGCATCAGCGAGCGCGAAGCCGATGCATTCGGTATCAACACGTCACGGGAGCCTGATGGAATGGCTAAGGTCGCACTAAAGCTCGGCGCTTACCGTAAGCTAGATCCAACTCCACTGGAGGAATTCATTTTCTTCGATCACCCAAGCGGCCGCGCCCGCATTCGGATGGCGATGGATTGGAAAGCCGCGAATCTGTCGGCGGGCGAAGCGGAACATTCCAGCTCGTCTTCAGCACGGTGACTCCTCGCACACGACGACCCAACTTGGCGGCTAAACGGTCAAGTTTAAGGACGCGAACCACGTCCCTTAGGCGAGCCCGCGCGGGTGCTGGGACGGCACGGCGGCGGTAGGCGGCGATCCGCCTTTTCGAATCAGCATTAAGTTGCGGATGTAAATGAGCGAGTTTGGCAGATAAGCCAAGATACCGACCGGATCGCGCCGGAAAATAAAGTAAAGGCACATGATAATGCTGCCGGCGATGCTCCAGTACCAAAACGACACCGGGATGACGCTCTCCCCCTGACGCTCGGACGCGAGCCACTGCACAAAAAATCGCATTGAGAAGATGGCGTTGCCGATGAAGCCAAGAATGACGAGGTAATTCCAGTCCAGGCCGAGGAACCGATGTTCCTGCCCGAACCAGGTAGCGGCAATGGTGAATGATAGGTTCATGATGGTAGTTGACGCTCGCTTGCTAACCGGGTTTATCTGGTGATTCGCTGTATCAATGCATCGGCGATGCTCGCCGGTGTTTCGGCGACAGCGATGCCAGCGGATTTGAGCACTTCGATTTTTCCTGCCGCGGTGCCTTTACCACCGGACACAATCGCACCCGCGTGACCCATTCGACGCCCCGGCGGTGCGGTCATACCCGCGATGAATGCCGCAACCGGTTTGCGGCAATTATCTTTGATCCATGCCGCCGCTTCTTCTTCCGCTGAACCGCCGATTTCACCGATCAAAATCATCGCGTCGGTCGCCGGATCTTGATTGAACAGCTTCACGCACTCGAGGTGCGAGAGTCCGCCGATCGGGTCGCCGCCGATGCCAATGCAGGTCGATTGGCCGTAGCCACGCGTCGTGAGTTGCCATACCGCTTCGTAGGTCAGTGTGCCCGAGCGCGAGATTACGCCGACTGCGCCCGGTCTGTGAATGTAACCCGGCATGATGCCGATTTTACATGCGCCGGGCGTGATGATGCCTGGGCAGTTCGGGCCGACCAGCTGGGTGCGTTTTCCGCGCATCAACGCGCGCACCCGCATCATATCGATGACCGGAATTCCTTCCGTGATGCAGACGACAAGATCGAGATCTGCATCAGCTGCTTCGAGTATCGAATCCGCGGCGGCGGCGGCGGGCACAAAGATCATCGAGACGTTACAGCCGGTTTGCTGTTTTGCCTCCCAAACCGTGTCGAACACCGGGATCTTGCCATCGAACATCTGTCCACCTTTGCCGGGCGTCACGCCGGCGACGACGTTGGTGCCATAGTCGATGCATTGCCGCGTGTGAAACGCGCCCGCACTTCCGGTGATCCCTTGCACGAGCAGGCGCGTGTCTTTGTCGACCAAGACAGACATGATTCAATTGCGAAGCCCGGGGTCCAGAAAAGCAATTCTGAAACAGCTTGCTACGTCCGTGGTTTCGAATTCATCCCGCTTTTCTTTTGTGAATGAGCAGTTTGTTCCCGTCGGGGTCGCGGAACTGTGCCATCCAACAGACCGGCGTTTCCATCGGGCCCATGTCGAAATCGATGCCGCGCTCCTTCAGTTTCGCGACACCGGAATCAAAATCTTCAACTTCGAATGCGACGGTCGTGCCTTCGGTGGATGGTTTCCACGCTGGGTGACAACCGACGCCGATCGTCAGCGGGCCGATGTCGTACTCGACCCACGCGCCGTCCATCGCAGTGAGCGTCGGTTTCAGCTCAAGCGTTTCCTGATAAAATTTTCGTGCGCGCTCCTTGTCAGACACGGCGATGGCGACGAAGGCGACTTCTTTGATCATGGGCATGGCTGCTTCTCCTCTGGCGATTTGAGTTTGTGAACGGCGATTTTGTTTCCGTCTGGATCCTGAATGATGACCATGCGACAGCAGGGCGTCTCCCTCGGCCCAATCGCAAAGGGTACTTGTCGATCTATCAGGCGGCGGATTGCTTCTTCAAAGTTATCGACCTCGAGGGCGGCAGCGGTTCCTTCATCCGTCGACCGCCATTTATGGCCAACGCTGGCAATCGCGAGCGTGTTGTTCCCCAACTCGTATTCGATCCATTGGCCGTGCATCATCTCCTCGCCCACGTTTAGACCGAGCACGTCTTCATAGAACGCACGCGCCCGCCTCATGTCCCTGACCGGAATCCTGACGAATGCTAGACCAGTGATTTTCATGTCTTGT
>DASQXY010000026.1:0-4434 GCA_035639455.1 Chthoniobacterales bacterium
GTTCTTCCAAGGCGTGGTCGTAATCGTGATTGCCGTAATGATAGAACCGCGCTTGAGCCAGATGGGTCTCTCCAGCATCGGGTGCGAGACGCTTTGCCGCACCGAGAGCAGATTCGGCCCGGGCACGACGTGTGAGGTCGGCTCTGCCAGGTATAAAATAGAGACTTAGGTTAGTCTCAGTTAACAAACAATAAGCCAGGGCAAAATTCGGATCGCGGGCGACGGCCTTTTCCAACAACTCTGCCGCTCGAATCGTTTTTTCAAACGCGGCGGAATTATCCGTAGGTACATACGCAGCTAATGCCTTGGCCTCGAGATATAGCTTGTAGGCTTCCATATCTTGCGTCGGCGCCGTTTCGATTTCCTTTTTTTCCGATCTCGAAACTTTGCTCTTCAATTCGCTCGCGATCTTTTGCGCGATCTCGCTTTGGAGGGCGAACAGATCAGGCAGATGTCGATCGTATTGTTCGGCCCACACGTGCTGGTCGGTGCGCGCGTCAATTAATTGCGCGTTGAGATGAATCGTGTCACCGGATTTTCGGACGCTTCCTTCCAACAGGTGCGACACGTTCAAGACCCGTCCAATTCTTCGCACGTTCCGCTCGCCGCGATATTGCATGACACTTGTGCGGCTGATAACTTTTAATCCGCTGATCTTTGCCAGTTTCGTCAGGATGTCGTCCTGGATTCCATCCGCGAGAAAAGCGTTTTCTTTTTCGCCGCTGAGATTTTCAAACGGCAGGACGGCGACGCCGCTTGGAGGCAGGGCTGGTTCCCGGTTCAGAAACATGAACGCGGCAAGCACCAGCAAGGCAGCGCACGAAGCAATCAATGCCGCAACAGCCGGATTGCGTTGAATCCATTTTGTTGTTCGAGTAAACGGCCCGATCCGCCGCGCCTGAATCGGTTCGTGGTGGAGCCAGCGCTCCAAATCCTCCGCGAGCGCCAGCGCAGATGGATACCGCCGCGCCGAATCTTTCTCCAGACACTTCAAGCAGATCGTTTCAAGATCGACATCTACTTTCGGGTTCCAGAACCGCGGTTTGCGCGGCTCGGTTTCCAGGACCATGCGGATGGTTTGATAAGTCGTGCCGCCCGCGAAGGGCGGATGGCCGGTGAGTAGTTCGTAAAAAACCGCGCCGAGACCATAAACATCTGTCGCCGCCGTTATGTTCTTCGTCTGCCCGGCGGCTTCTTCCGGCGCCATGTAACTGGGGGTGCCGAGCACTTCCATCGTCCGGGTGACCGTGCTTTCGGTTTCCACCAGACGCGCCAGACCGAAGTCGGTCAGATGCGGTTCGCCTTGTCCGTCCAGGAGAATGTTCCCGGGCTTAATATCCCGATGCAGGATGCCACGCTCATGTGCGTAGTGCACCGTGCGCGCCAGCTTCGCAATCAGCTCAGCCGCGCGGCGGAGCGACATCGGCTCGCGCCTGACGACTTCGTCCAGCTGGCCTCCCTGGACCAGCTTCATGCTGAAGTAGCACGAGCCCTCGCGTTCGCCGATGTCGTAGATCGGCACGATGCAAGGATGATCCAAACTCGCGGCGGCTTCCGCTTCGAGCCGAAAACGTTTCAGGTGCGACGCGGTTGCCCAGTGACCGAGCGCGATCACTTTCAGCGCGACGATCCGATTGAGACTTTTCTGGCGCGCCCGGAAAACGACGCCCTGCCCGCCGCGGCCGATTTGTTCGAGCAATTCGTAATCGCCGAAATCCATCAACATGGGTGACACCGATGGCGTAAGGTCGACATCTGCATCGCTGTCGGTCTCAAATGCGCCGAGGCCGGTCTCGAGCAGGCAGGCGCCGCAAGCTTGCTGCGGCGCATCGGGCGGAATGATCGCGCCGCATTTGCGGCAAAACCTCTTTCCGATCGTGATTCTCATCCCGCGCTCGTCCCTGCTTTCCACCGGATGATGCACGGAATTCGACAAAAGGTTACGAGCGCAACGCTGCGATGAGGTCGCGCAGCTCATCCTCGATTTCAGCTGGATTCGCCACCGTCTGCGCAACTTCCTCACGCAACAGCTGACGGTAACGCTGGCGCATCCGATGATACGCCTGCTTCACCGCGTTCTCGGTCATGTCAAACTCGCGTGCGATTTGCGCATGCGTCGGACGATCGGGCTCATCGGAAAGCAGTTGCGCCAGCCGATCGTGCAGCCGTGCATTCGGTGATGTTGCAGATTCCTCGCGCAAGCGCGTGAACACCTGATCCAAAACCGTAAACGCCCAGCGGCGATCGTAAATTTGATCGGCACTCAGAGTGTCGCTGCGATCGAATTCGATGAAATCGTCTGCGATGCCGTCGAGCGGAATCACTGTTCGACCTCCGCCACGTTTCAGCGCGGCGGCGTTGCGGCGCTCGTTGGCCATAAAATGCTTGAGCGAGGCGAGCAAAAAAGATCGCAACCGGCCTTTCTCCTGGCGCACAGCTTGGAAGTCTTTGCGCTCCAAAAGCTGCGCAAAAAAACCCTGGGTGATGTCTTCCGCTTCGGCCGGGCTGTGTCCCTGATGCCGCACGAACGCATAGAGCGGTCGCCAATAGGTTCGGCAAAGATTTTCCAGCGCTTCTTTTGCCGCGGTTGACTGCCCCTGTGCCGCCAGCACCACGCTCCAATGCGTGGTGACGAATGCAGCTCCGGAGCGCGCCTCGCCATTTGCGACCACGCCCGATTACACCGCAATTTTGGCCGCTAAATCAATAAGAACTGCCGTGCCTAACGGAAGTTGTCGATCTTACAGCGCCTGCGTGCCGGCAGCCCGTGTGTCGGTGCTGCGCCGCTTTCGCGCGGAACTCGGGACGGCTTATTTGCGCCGGAGCGGCACGACGATCTCACGATCCTGATAATTCAGAACGACCTGACCATCCTGGATCCATTTCAGCGTTAGCCTATAAGTCTCGCTGCCGACCTGCATCGTGAATTGCTGGCCTTCCTGCATTGTTTTGCCGTTGATAATGGCAAAGTGTGTCCCTTGATCGAGCGTAATCGACGTCAGCAAAAGTGCGTTCGGTGGAATGTCCAATCCGGTGTTGGTCCCCCGCGCGGTCGGCGCCGTTGGCTTGAATCCGATCGGCCAAAATGGGTTGCGCCCGTTGCTCTCCATTCGGAACGAAGATTTGTGCTTAAGCTCAACGGCCGGGGGGCGGTCTTCGGCTGAGAACGCATTGAGCGCAGCGCAGAAGACTGAAATCAAAACGAAGTGACGGATCTTCATTTCTTCTCAATCAGGTTGGCAGCGCCAAGCTCGACGTGCTGAAACTGTGGCTGATCCGGCGTCGCGTGGATGCTCAAACGCGTGATCATGAGCAGGGGGTCGGAGTTTTCCAGGTCGGCGAGTGCACGGCCCAGTGTCGTGTAATCGGTCTGCGGCAGATCGATGACCCAGTTGTATCGCATCCATCCGGACAACTCCTCTTGTTTCGACTCGGAGCTGCCTTCCAGCCGCGCCACGACTTTGTCGATCTGTTCGTTCGCGAAAAATGTCTTCATGCGCGGCGGGAACCAGGCAAGCGGCGCGCCTTCCGCGTTGATCTTGCGGAGCGCAGTGAACCGGACCGTCGCGTCCTTTGCGTTCTGCTCGAGCTTGGCCGCTTTGTGGAGTTCCTCCTGCGCGGTGTCGAGTTTACTTTGGCGGTCAGCAATCTTCTGGAGCATGTCAGCCCTGCTACGCTGCAGCGGGCCGAGGAAAAACGTGAAATAGACGTAAACCAGGAATATGAACCCGACGATGCTCAACGCCAGCTTCTTGATCTGCTCTTTAGTCAGCTTTCGCATCATTCCGATTCCCTCTTCCGGCGGGTGCGCTGCGTTGGCGTCGCTGTCGGTTTGGCCTGAGCGCCCGGCTTGAAGCTGATCGTCAGGTTGTAGCGGGCCATGGGCATGTGCGTGCCGCCGAGATTGACGACTGTGTCCAGATCTTCGAGTGACTTGAACTCGACCTTCACCTCGCTGTAATCGTGCCCCAGCTGCTCGCTCAGCATTTGGCGTAGATCTTCGGCTGCAGCGCGTGGCTCGCGCCCGGCGGCGAGGCCCTCAATCGTAATAATTACGCCTTTCGCCTCGTCGACTGTTCCGTCCATACTGGTGAGCTGCGTATTTGGTGCGACGCAGCGAGCAATCTTTTCCAGTACCGGTGCCCAGAAAAACCGATTCTCGGTGTAATCATCGAGCGCGTGGACTGTTTTAGTGAGCGCCTGCAGTTCTGTGACCTTCTTTTGCGCCGCTGTCACGCTGGGTTCCATTTTCGACCAGCTGTGCTCGATCGCGCCCAAGCGGCTGCGAATCTCCAGGGTGCGATATCCGTTCCAGGAATAATAGATGAACATGAGCGCGCCGCAGCCGATGAGCGCGAGCAAACCGAGCTTCAGCGGATCGCGCTGGCGCTGGCGCTGTTCCAGAATCTCCTCGCGGAGGAGGTTGAGATGGAG
>DASQXY010000027.1:0-4065 GCA_035639455.1 Chthoniobacterales bacterium
GAACGCGCGCTACCGCGCGGCGATGTCGCTTCAGCAGAAAATCGCGCACGAACTCGCACGCAAAAAGATTGGCGAGTGCCTGAAATTATTGGTCGATCAACCGCACATCGCGCGGACTGAAGCTGATGCTCCGGACGTAGATGGGCGGGTGATTCTGTCCGAACCAGCAGCGGCAGGTGAATTCGTTTGGCGCACTATTCGCTCTAGCCGCGGATACGATCTGCTCGCGTAGCTGCGAGCAAGTTAACGAGTGACAATGAACGGATTTTCGCGCAGGATTTAATACCTACAGAATGGCCGAGTCGAATCAGTCGAAAAAGGAAACCGTACGCATTGCCCTGCCGGGGGAAGCTGCGGGCACCGAAGGCTCGTCGGAAGATGCGCGCACCAACTTGCCGGCAGGCCCGCCAGTGAACGCGCCGGCAGTGCCGTCCTCTTCTTCGAGCGCGCAACAAAGCGATGAGACTGCCGGACCGCGCAAAGAAACTGCTCGAGTTGCCCTTCCTTCTGAACAGCCGAGTCAAGCCGCGTCATCGGAAATGAAAAAGACGCAGCCGCTCTTTACCATGCCGGAACCAGCAGAGGCATCGCCGCCGCCGCTGGCTATCGCGAGCGAGAGCGAAGCACGCGTGGAAACAATCCCACCCGCTTTATGCTGGACCGTCCTCGCTGCATCGACTCTCCTTTTGATCATCCAGCTTTGGAACTATTTTTCCTAACTCATGGAACCTGCTGCGACGATCAACGTCAACGAGTCAAGTTTTGACCGACAAGTCATCCAAAGCGATAAGCCGGTGATCGTCGATTTTTGGGCGGAATGGTGCGGCCCGTGTAAAATGATCGCGCCGGTGTTGGACGAGATAGCGCGCGAAAAGGCAGGCGCGGTCAAGGTGGCGAAAGTGGACGTCGATGAAAACCAGAGCCTATCGTTTAAGTACAACATCCGAGCGATTCCAGCGCTGCTCTTTTTCAAGAACGGCCAGTTACGCGACCAGGTCACCGGTGTAACCAGCAAAAAAGACCTGCTCGCCCGGCTCGAGGCACTGGCCTAAGGAAATGTTCGCCCTCCCGCGAAAATTTCGGTGACGCGCGGATCGGTAATCGGTCCAATGCGGTACTGATTACTGTCTACTGATCACCGGCGCATTCGCCAAAGTGCGCCCGGCGGGGGTCGAACCCACAGCCTTTGGCTCCGGAGGCCAACGCTCTATCCAATTGAGCTACGGGCGCCGAGGGAGACGACTATATTCGTTGAGCCTGCTCTCACAACTCCTCCTCTTGCTGGCGGTCGTGCTCGGTGCAAAACCGGTTTTTCGACCACGAGCAGGAGTATGAGCATGAGGCAAGAGCGCCATCTTGCATTTGCATTTCGCGGCTGGTCAAGGCATCATGTCCGCCCCGCCAGGCGGCAGGGGAGGAGTTGCTATGAACCGCCTCATTGATGCTATTGAGAAAGAGCAGCAAAAACGCGACGGCACAGAATTCTCCGTGGGCGACAGCGTGCACGTGCACACTCGTGTGGTGGAAGGTGACAAGGAACGGATCCAAATCTTCAGCGGGATCGTCATCGCACGGAAAGGCCGCGGCTTAAACGAAACTTTCACCGTCCGCCGTATTTCGTACGGTGAAGGTGTCGAACGCGTCTTCCCGTTGCACTCTCCGCGGATTGCGAAAATTGAAGTGGAAAAGCAAGGCCGCGCCCGACGCGCCAAACTTAATTACTTGCGCACACGCAAAGGCAAAGAAGCGACGGCGGTCAGAGAGTGATCGAGTGCCGAGTGAGGGCCGCTGGTTTTACTTTTCTCGCCAGTCGCGACTTGTTACTCAGTGCAAATTGGGAATGATTTGCATTGATGTATCGCCGCTGCGGCTTTCGATACGAGAAGAAACTGCGAGCCGTCGGGGTGGCGCACATCGCCGGAATCGATGAAGTGGGCCGTGGCGCACTCGCGGGCCCGGTGGTGGCGGCAGCGGTCATTCTTCCCGAGAAATTTCCACACCGCAAACTGAACGACTCGAAACAACTCACGCCTGAGGTGCGCGACGACGTTTACGCCGACCTGACGACCGACCCGGAGGTGATCTGGGCCATTGGTGTAGTGGATCACATTGAGATTGATGCGCTCAACATTTTGCGCGCCACTCACAAAGCGATGCGTGCCGCGGTCGCAGCCCTTACCGTTATCCCAGATCATGTGCTGATCGACGGTCTACCCATATTCCCATTTCCATTTCCGCAAACGGCCATCATCGACGGGGACTGCATTAGCAAGACGATCGCAGCCGCTAGCGTGATCGCCAAGGTCACGCGCGATCGGATCATGCGTGGCTTCTGCGTGCAATTTCCGGAATACTGTTTTGCTCAACACAAAGGCTACTGCACGGAACTTCATCTTACGAAACTCCATGAATTCGGCCCTTGCCCGATCCATCGCCGATCTTTCGAACCGGTGGCGCAGCCGCTTCTTGCTCTGGAGGAACTTGGCCGTGCCGGAACACATCCGGCGCGGCACATTGGGGGAGAAATTGGCGCGGCGCTTCCTCCGGAAGAACGGCTATAAGATAATCTATCGTAACTTCCGCGGAAACAGCGGCGGCGAGATCGATATCGTTGCACGCGACAAGGACACGCTCGTTTTTGTTGAAGTAAAAACCCGCAGCACTGAAGAGTTCGGCCGGCCGCTGAGTGCTATCGATCAGCAAAAGCGAAATCGGATCGCGCGTGGTGGCCTTGCTTGGCTGCGCATGCTCGACAACCCCGACGTTCTATTCCGCTTTGATGTGGTCGAGGTCCTGGTGGGCGGTGACTCGCAACCAAGGCTCGAGCTGATCAAAAACGCATTCCAGCTGCCTGCGCCGTATCTTTACTAAGGCGTAAGTAATTCGTAGGAGAGAACACTCAGGCAGTAAATCGCGGCGGTTTCCACACGAAGAATGATCGGCCCAAGGGTAATTGGTCGCAAGCCGTGACTGCGCGCGAGCGCGAGCTCAGCAGGAGTGAAATCGCCTTCCGGTCCGATGAGCATCAGTACGCTATCTGGGGCGCGTTGATTTTCCGCCGCGAAATCAGCCAGGATTTTCTTCAGGTGCAGCGCGCCAGGTTGCAACGAGCCGATCAGCTGAAGATCAAAGATTGGCAGCTCCGCGAAGAACTGTTTCACCGTCTGCGGAATATGGATCTGCGGAAGCCAATTCTGACCGCATTGCTTGGCAGCTTCGATTGCCACCGTTTGCCATTTGGCCTGCTTTTTTCGCGCCTCATTCTCCGCAAGATCGACAATTGTGCGAGCGGAGGTGAGCGGAAAAATCTCTGCCGCGCCAAGCTCGACGGCTTTTTGGACGATCAGGTCCATGTTTTTGCCCTTCGGAATCGCCTGTCCTAAAGAAATCCGCGCCGGCAAAGGCGGAGTGTTGCTCTCACTCAGCTTTGCCAGCGACACTTCGCGTGGGCTAAGATCAAGGGTCTTCGCGGTGATTTCCCGGCCGCGTCCGTTAAAAACAACGACCCTGTCGCCGCGCTGCAAGCGTAGCACATCGCGCGCATGATGCGCCTGGCCACCCTTTAAAGTCAGGACGTCGGGATTCCACTCATCAGGCGCAATATAAAAACGGTACATAGAAATTGCAGATTAACGATTTCAAAATTGCAAATTGGAGAAGCAGAACCCCGCGGGGCCGCTGATCAATTTGCAATTGGCAACCTGCAATTTCCAATCACTGAAAGAATTCCTTCGCGCGCTCAAAGAAGCTTTTGCGGATGGGCGTGTTTTCGTCGCCACAGAGTGCGGCAAACTCTTCGAGTTTCTGACGCTGCTCGTGATTTAAGCGCGTCGGGACTTCGACCATCAACCGGGCAAGCAAATCACCACGCTCGCGGCCGTTTACGTTGAGGATGCCCTTACCGCGCAAGCGGAACACCTGCCCACCTTGCGTGCCGGGTGGAACTTTGAGATTCGCCTTCCCCTCGAGCGTCGGCACCTCCACTTCGCCACCGAGCGCGGCAATCGTAAACGGGATCGGCAGGTCGCAGTAAAGATCGTCCTCCTCCCGCTGGAAGATTTTGTG
>DASQXY010000028.1:0-10784 GCA_035639455.1 Chthoniobacterales bacterium
ATTGAGCTTTGCGAAGGCCGCCGCAAGCTGCAGCACGGCTGCGCAGCCCGACGCATTATCGACCGCCCCGTTGAAAATCTGGTCGCCTTGCAATTCGGGATGGCGGCCGAGATGGTCCCAGTGCGCGGTGTAGAGAAGGTAATCGTCTTTCAGTTTCGGATCGCTGCCCTCCAGTTTCCCGATCACGTTGTGCGACCTGAGCGATCGTAGCGTTTGTTTGACCTCGATCTTCGCTTTCGCATTTAGCGCGATCGGCCGGAATTCTTTCGTCACCGCCGCTCTCTTTAACGCGTCGTAATCCTGGCCACAATCGGCCAGTAATTTCTTTGCCACATCGAGCGTGATCCATGACCGCGCCTCGACCGCGCCGAGGTTCTTGTCAGGACTGTCGAGCTCGAAGTTCTCCTTTGACCAGCTCGAGCGAACGACTTGCCACGGATACGCTGCCGGTTCAGTCTCGTGGATGATCACAGCCGCGGCCGCGCCTTTCTGTGCTGCGATCTCATATTTGTAGGTCCAGCGACCGTAATACGTCATCGCCCGGCCTTTGAACATTTGCTCGTCGAGCTTGGACGGGTCTTTCGGATCAGGCACGGGCGGGTCACCGATCAACATCAAGATCGTCTTTCCGCGAACATCGACGTCCTTGTAATCGTCCCAGCTGTACTCCGGCGCGACAACGCCGTAGCCGACGAACACGACGTCGGAATTGTCAACCTTGATTTCGTTCTGCAATCGTGCCGATGACGCGACGAAATCATCAGGAAACTTCAGCTCGATCGGTGGCTTGCCTGCGACCGCGAAGGTCAGATGCGGATCGCTCGTGATTCCGGCAAGCGGCACTTCCTGAAAGTAGGTGCCGTCGGGGTTACCCGGCTTAAGTCCGATCGTCTTGAACTGATCAGAGATGTATTTGATCGACAACTCTTCGCCTTTGCTGCCGGGCGCGCGGCCCTCGAATCCATCCGAAGCCAGCGCCTTGACGTGGGCGAGCATGCCGTCGGGCGTGATTGCATCGAGTCCTGGCTTGAGTTTGTCATCCAACTCCGATGCGAAGATCGAGGACGACAGGAGCGATATTGTGGTTAGGCCACACATCAGCAGCGTCGTTTTCATGCCTTAATGTGGCGCAAGTCTTCAACTTGCGCTGCGCAAGATGCAATCTTGCGCCACTATACCAGCCATGATCGAGAAGTTCCTCGCCGCGTTCATTCCGATTTTCGTCGCGATTGATCCAATCGGCCTTGTTGCTCTGTTCATGGGCCTTGGCACGAGGGGATCGCACGAAAACCGCCAACGTCAGGCTTTTCTCGGAATTGTGACCGGTCTGTGCGTTGGCATCGGTTTTATTTTTCTTGGCAAAGGAATTTTTGCGGCCCTCGGAATCACGGTGGCCGACTTTCAAGTCGCAGGCGGATTAATCCTACTTACGCTGGCGGTGCGCGAACTGGTCGGCTTCGGCCCGCGCGACCGCGACACGGGTGATGATTTCGGCATTGTGCCGCTGGGCATGCCGCTCATTGCGGGACCGGCCCTGCTAACCGCGTTGCTGATCTTGATTGATAGCGTGGGCATTGTGTTCACCGTCGCGGCGCTGATCGTGAATCTCGCGCTTGTCGCGCTTGCGCTGTGCAACGCGGAACGTTTTACCCGCTGGATGGGCAAACAGGGCTTGCGTGGCGTGTCAAAGATCATTGCCCTGCTGCTGGCCGCGATCGCGATTAGCCTGATCCGCCGCGGCTGGCAGGCGACATGAATCATTCGGGAGTCGTTCGACGCGTCCGCGGCGGGACACTGCTTGCCGTCGCGATTGTGCTGGCGGTCTACGGGTTGGAAGCGCACGCGCGCCGCGCAGCGGTTCCGATGCCCGCGATGCACAGCGATCAAGCCGCCTACCTCGCTTACGCCCGGGAAATGCGCGAGAGCGGCTACACGTTTACCGGCACGCGCAATCGGATGCCAGTGTTTCCGTTCTTGCTGTCGCTGCTTTACCGGCCGGGGATAGACGCGACGGAATTTTTGAAACGAGCGCAGTCGTTCAGCGTCAACTTGTCGATCTTACTTCTTGCGCTGCTGTTCCTGATTTTCAGGAAATTTTTCCCGAGCTATCATGCCGTCGCGCTGCTCGTGATCACCGCCTTTGGCGTGTTTCTCTATCGCGCGCCGGTCGTCCAGGCCGAACCATTATTTTATTTTCTGAGTTTTTGCGCGTTTGTGCTTCTGGTCCAGTTGTTGATCACGCCCCGCTGGCGATTATCGATCTTAGCCGGCATCGCATCCGGGCTTGCTTACCTAACGAAAGCATCAATGCTCGCGGCACTGTGGCTTTGGGTCGGCGTGTTTATTCTGCAAATGATTTCGCGGGTCGCGACGCACGACCGCATTCGTGCACTCGTGCGCGACTTCGGTTTGCTGTTGCTCTTCGTTGTGAGCTTTCTGATCATCACCTTTCCATACCTCCAGACCAGCAAACGGCTTTATGGACATTACTTCTACAATGTGAACTCGACATTTTACATGTGGTGCGATTCGTGGCCCGAGGCGGCTGCATTCAGCGAAATTTACAATGATCCTGTGCGCCGCCGCGCGCTTCCGCCGGACCAACTCCCTTCCGCTGCAAAATATTGGCGCGAGCATTCACTCGCGCAGACCGCGCAACGCCTCGGCAATGGCTTGGCCAGCATGTTAACTCGGAGCGCGAAGCCGACAGGTTATTACAAATTCGTGCTGCTCTTTGCCCTGGCTGGCGTTGTCGCGCTCTGTCGGCCTGAGTCGCTGATTGCACTTACTAACAAGCGCGCGTTCGCTGCGATTTTCTGCATTCTCTTCCTCGCCGTCTACGTGCTGCTGTATGCCTGGTATGGCGCGATCATCACCGATAGCCGATTCATTCTCTCGCTTTTCCTGCCGTTTGTCTTCGCCGCATCAGGGTTTTTGCTGCGTATTTTCGGCAAGCAGAGCTGTGCAATCTGCGGACGTCACCTGCCGACAGTGAAGCTTTTTGCGGGGAGTCTCATTGGTTTGGCATTGATCGACGTCGCTTACGCCGCCCGGCACCTCTTCAGTTGACCAACGACCGCGGGCGCGCATCATTTGCTGGCGTAGGCAATAATTTGAGATTTACTCCGTCAAAATAGCCACGGTTGACACGCTCCGCCGCGTTGTTACGATTCGCGCTTTTATGAGATTTCCCCTCGCCCTAACTACAAAGATCGCGGCTTACTTGATCGCGCAGAAGCTTCGTGGGACGAGGAAGTTTGCGACCGTGCTGCAGCTCGAGCCACTGCATACGTGCAATCTCACCTGTACGGGGTGCGGGCGAATTCGGGAATACTCCACCTCGCTCAAGGACATGATGAGCCTGCAAGATTGCCTGGCCGCAGCGGAGGAATGCAACGCACCGATGGTCTCGATTTGCGGTGGCGAGCCGCTCATTTACCCGCACATCGAGGCGTTAGTGAACGGCTTACTGGCGCAAAAACGGATCGTCTACATCTGCACCAACGCCATGTTCATGCGCAAGAAAATGCGCGAATGGCTCACGAAACAAGTGCGGAATACCGATAGTGGAAGACGGAAAGATTTGGAACAGAAGATCGATAATTTGCTGGCCAACGGTCTATTAAGCGAGAACGACGCGGCAAGTATCCGCAATCCGCAATCGCCAGTGCGCGATTACGTCATCGCGCCTAACAAATGGATGTACTGGAACGTGCACCTCGACGGCCTCGAACGGACGCATGATCTGATCGTCGAGCGTGAGGGCGTGTTCAAGGAATGCATTTTCGCGATCAAAATGGCGAAACTGCTTGGCTATCAGGTCGCCACAAACACCACCGTCTACAAGGAGACGGATATGTGCGAGATCGAACAGATGTTCAATTACCTGGCGGATCTCGGCGTGGATGGGCATACCATTACCCCGGGCTACGATTACGACGCGGCCAAGAAAGACATGATCGAGCGCCTAAACTTGCGTCCGGAGAATTTCTTTCTCACCCGCGCGATGACCGTGCAGAAATTCCAAAACATCGACCAGTGGATGAACCGCTACGCGTTCTTCGGGACGCCGATCTATTTTGAATTCCTCGCCGGCAAACGCGACCTGACCTGCTCGGCGTGGGCGATTCCGACGCGCAACATTCGTGGATGGAAAGGACCGTGCTATTTGATGACGGACGGGCATTACTCCAGCTACGCCGAGTTGCTTGAGAAGGTGGAGTGGGACCGATACGGTGTGGTCGACGGCGTAGCGCGGGACAGCCGCTGCGAAAATTGCATGGTGCACTGTGGTTATGAGCCGACCGCGACGATTGGGCTGCAGGCGCGATGCGGCGACACGTGGAAGAACATCAAGTTTAACTTCAGTTCGCGGCCAAAAGCGAAAGGCAACGGCAGCGAAGTCGTCGTGTTTAACGGCGTCAGCTGCGGAAACGGTCACCTCTCCGGCAAAAACGCGCCGGCCTCCGCGCGAGCATCGTAAGATCGACAATCGGCGATTCGTTAGGTATATGGCAACTGCATGATCCGTTCGACTGACGTGATTTCATTGCCCAGCGCGGCTCCGCAGCCGGCGCACGCTTACACCGGCGATGAC
Organism: Chthoniobacterales bacterium; assembly: GCA_035639455.1. GTDB lineage: Bacteria > Verrucomicrobiota > Verrucomicrobiia > Chthoniobacterales > UBA10450 > AV17. The sequence goes on from DASQXY010000028.1 coordinate 4,598, forward strand.
GCGGAGATTGCGCAGGCGATGAGCCGCGCCCAGCAGAATCTGCTTCGCCAACAGCGGCCAGATGGCCACTGGTGCGGCGAGTTGATCGTCGACAGCACCCTTTGCTCGGACTTCGTGCTCTTTATGCACTGGTTTGGAGAGGTTGATGAGCAACTCCAGCAACGCTGTGTCCGCCACATTCTGAAACACCAACTGCCGGATGGCGGTTGGAACATTTATTTCGGCGGCCCCAGCGAGATCAATGCCTCAGTGAAAGCGTATTTTGCGCTGAAGCTCGCTGGCCATTCGCCGGATACGCCGTTTATGCAGGAAGCGCGCGCGAACATCTTGCGCCTCGGCGGGATTCCGCGCCTGAACACGTTCAGCAAACTCTACCTGGCATTGCTCGGGCAGTTTCCGTGGAAGCATCTGCCAGCCATTCCGGTGGAGATGGTTCTTTTGCCCTCGTGGGCGCCGTTCAACATCTACAAGATGTCCTCGTGGAGCAGGGCCATGCTCGTGCCGCTTGCGATCATCAACCATTTTAAACCGACGCGCGAACTGCCAGGCCTCAAACAAATCCACGAGCTCTATCCGCTCGGCACCGAGCACAAGGAGTTCACGTTCCGACGCGACGCGCGCTTCTTTACATGGCGCAATTTCTTTCTCCGCGCCGACCGCGTCCTGAAATTCTTTGATCAGCTGCCGGTCCATCCGCTGCGCCGCGTCGCGTTGGAAGAAGCCGAACGCTGGATGATCGAACGCATCGGCGAAGGGAGTGACGGCTTGGCTGCGGTGTATCCCGCGATGCTCAATTCGCTCATTGCATTGCGCGCTCTCGGTTATCCCAAGACGCACCCGATCTATGAAAAGGCGCGCCAGGACTTCGCCGGACTGTTTGTGGATGATCCGAAAGATTTTCGGATCGAGCCGTGCCGCTCCCCGGTCTGGGACACGGCGATCAATATGATCGCGCTTGCCGAATCGGGCGTGAGCCCGGAGTCGGCCACCTTGCAGAGAGCGACGAAATGGTTGGTCGACAAGGAGGTGCGGATCCGCGGCGACTGGGCGATAAACAACCCACACCCGGAAGCGAGTGGTTGGGCGTTCGAATATAACAACATCTATTACCCGGACACCGACGATACGGCGATGGTATTGATGGCGCTGCGCCTCGTGCGCCCACACGATCGAGAATCGATCGAGCAATTATTCGCGCGCGCGCTCGGCTGGCTATTGAGCTTTCAATGTCGCGATGGCGGGTGGGCCGCGTTTGATAAGGACGTGACGAAGCGCTGGCTCGAGGACATGCCATTCGCCGACCACAATGCCATTCTCGACCCGACCTGCAGCGATCTGACGGCGCGCATGCTCGAGTTGTTAGGCTATATCGGCTTTGATCCTGACGAGCGGTGCGTGCGTGACGCCATTCAATACCTGATCGATACGCAGGAGGATGACGGCTCATGGTATGGCCGCTGGGGTGTGAATTACATCTACGGCACGTGGCAGGTTTTGCGCGGCCTGTGTGGGATCGGTCAGGACATGACGCAGGACTGGGTCCTGCGCGGCCGTGATTGGCTCGAAAGCTGCCAGAACGAGGACGGTGGCTGGGGCGAAACGTGCGCGTCCTACGAAACGCGCGAACTCAAAGGCATAGGCGAAAGCACCGCTTCCCAGACCGCATGGGCGGTCATGGGCATTTGCGCCTGCGGTGATCTCGACCGGCCCAGTATTCAGCGTGGCCTTCGTTTCCTCTTGAGCCGCCAGAAAACGGATGGTGCATGGGACGAACCACAAATCACCGGCACCGGTTTCCCGAAAGTGTTCTATCTCAAGTACGACATGTACCGGCAGAATTTCCCGTTGCTCGCGCTCGCCACGTATGTGAATCAGCGTCGCGGTTGCGCCAATCGGCCGAGCTTTTACCGCTGCGATGCGGAAGTCAGGCCTGCGGCTTGACTTGGCCGACAAGCGTCGCGCTTGTCGATTTGGGAATATGACGCGGGACACCTGACCTCCCGATCAGCCGAACCGACCGATTTCCGACAGTATTGACATTGTTTCATCAATTGACCGCCATTCGCCCCCGTCTAACGTGGCCGTATGGCTTACGAATTACCGAAATTACCTTACCCGTATGATGCTTTAGAGCCGCACATCGATGCGCAGACGATGGAGATCCATCACACCAAGCATCACCAGACTTACATCACGAACGTCAACAACGCGATCAAAGGCAAAGCCGACCTCGAGAAGAAGTCAGTCGAGGATTTGATCCGCAATCTCAACTCGGTTCCCGAAGACATCCGCACGGCCGTGCGCAACAACGGCGGCGGTCACGCTAATCATTCCTTCTTCTGGAAGATCATGGGTCCGAACGGCGGCGGCGAACCGAAAGGCAAGCTGGCCGACGAAGTCAAATCGGCCTTCGGCAGCTTCAATGATTTCAAAGAGAAATTCGCTGCCGCGGGCGCAGCTCGCTTCGGCAGCGGATGGGTATGGCTCATCCGGAACAAGGGCGGCAATCTCGAGATTATGTCCACGCCAAACCAGGACAGCCCGTTAATGGACGGGAACACACCAGTCCTTGGCTTGGATGTCTGGGAACACGCCTATTACCTCAAGTACCAGAACCGCCGGCCCGATTACATCAAAGCCTGGTGGAACGTAGTGAACTGGGACGCGGTCGCGAAAAATTACAGCACCTGACGCGGCGAAAGCTTCACTGGCGCTACGCGTCGCGCTGCTTGCGATGGCGGTCGCGCTCGGCGGCGCGACAGTTTTTTGTGCAGCCGTTAGGCTAACCGAGCGGTTGCCGGTCAGTCCATGGGAGGCGGCGATCGCGACGGAAGCGCTGCGGCTGAATGTCGGGCTGCCCATTTACGAGAGTGGTCGCGCCACCCACATGTATGGCCCGCTGGTGTCGGTTGTCTTAGCGGGTATTTATCGCTGCTGCGGACTGAGCTTCATCGCGAGCCGCGTCGCCATGGCGATGATTGCTTTTTGCCTCGCGATTCTCCTTGGCATAACCACCTGCCGCGAGAAATCGCGTGAGTGGCTGCCGTTGGCGATTCTGCTCTATCTCGGCGTCAATTTTCGGACCAACCTCAGTTTTTTTACCTCACAGGCGGATTGCATCGCCGCGCTGCTGTCGTTGGTTGCGCTTTATTTTTGGATCACGCGCAGGAATTCCGTCGTTCGCGTCGCGACGAGTGTCGCGTTCTTTGTCACCGCGACATTGTTCAAACAAACCGCCGCAGCCTGTGGGCTCATTCCAATTGCTCATGTCTTCCTCTGGCAACGTCCGCTGCGGTTGCGCGGACTTGCCGCATCGCTGGTTCCCGTGATCTTCATCTTAATTACGTTCGCCGCGATTCGTCTTGTCTGGCCTAACATGTTCGCGGCGATCATTGTTGTTCCCGCCGCGATCAAAGTGTACTACGCGAAGGTGCTGCCGGTTGGCGGCTATCTGATCGCAACATTCCCGCTTTTTCTGGTTGGCGCGATCGCCGCGTTTCTGACGCGCCATCAAATCGGCGAGCGCGAGCGCTGGATTTGGGCGGCCATTGTAGTTTTGGTTCCGACATCGATTTGGGCCACTTGCAAAAGCGGCGGTTCTTACAACTCGCTTCTGCTCGCGTACTTGGCAATGACAGCGCTGTTCGTCATTAAACAAAGAGTGATTTATGATTGGATCACTTCTTTGTCGCCAGTGCGAAGAGTTTTGACGGCAGGTGCGCTCGGCCTGGCAATTCTCTTTTCTTTTTTCGCGCAATTTGACCGCACTTTGACGCTTCTCTCCGCGCGCTGGGGCGACGACAAGTACGAGCAGGCTGTGGCCATTGCCCGGAATCTCGGCGATGGCATCGTAAGTCCGCAGGATCCCACGATCGCCTATCGGGCAACGGGATATTTCGGCCATTCGATTTTTCTCGAGCTCGATACGCACGCGGTGAATGGCAACTGGCCTAACGAATTGCCTGGCGCACTCCTGGAAGAATTGGACGGCGCGAAATATGTCATGGTCGTGCACGGCTACATTCGAATGCGGTTCTTTGAGCAATCGCTTGCCGCGCGCGGTTTCTGGCCACTCGAGGTGCCGGCGCTGGCTAATTCCGCCTACGTTCTCTGGAAGAAATCCAACCTGTAATAAGTCTGCATCTCGTTTGTTGCGGCTCGGCGCTGATCCTGCAAGTTCAGCGGACACGTGGCTTATCTTAACGAGAATTACCTCAAGCTTCAGGCTGGCTACTTGTTTCCCGAAATCGCGCGAAGGGTGGACGGATTTTGTGAAGCAAATCCGGCGGCGGCGAAACGCCTGATTGCTTGCGGCATCGGCGATGTGACTGAGCCGTTGCCGCGCGCTGCGGTGGACGCGATGAAGCGCGCCGCGGAAGAACTCGGTCATCGCGAGACATTTCGCGGCTACGGCCCAGCGCAGGGCTACGAATTTCTAAGATCAACAATCACGCGGCACGATTACCGTTCACGCGACATCGAGATTGCCGATGACGAGGTTTTCATCTCGGACGGATCCAAATGCGATTGCGGTTACATCCTCGATATCCTTGGCGAACACAACAAGGTCGCCATCGCTGATCCGGTTTACCCGGTTTACGTCGACACCAACGTGATGGCCGGCCACACGGGCGCGGCGCGCAGAGATGGCAGCTATGAAAAGATCGTTTATCTGCCGGGAACGGCGGAAAACAATTTCGTGCCCGAGCCGCCGAAGGAACATGTCGATCTTATCTATCTCTGCTTTCCAAATAATCCGACCGGCGCGGTGGCAACGCGCGAGCAACTCGCAGGCTGGGTCGATTACGCACGCAGACATGATGCGCTGATTCTATTCGACGCAGCCTACGAAGCGTACATTGCCGAAGCTGACATGCCGCATTCAATTTTTGAAATTGATGGTGCACGCGAATGCGCGGTCGAGTTACGAAGCTTTTCAAAGATCGGCGGGTTTACGGGGGTCCGATGCGGTTTCACGGTCATGCCGAAGTCGCTTACGGCGCGGACGGAAGATGGTCGCAAGGTGCCGCTGCACCCACTCTGGCAGCGGCGCTGGAGCACAAAAGCGAACGGTGTCAGTTACCCTGTGCAACGCGGCGCGGAAGCTTTGTATACTGCAGAAGGTCGGGAACAGGTTTGCGCGCTCATTGATCATTATATGGATAATGCGCGAATCCTGCGCGATGCCTCTCGCAAGTCCGGCATGCAAGTGTTCAGCGGCAAGAACGCGCCATACATTTGGGTCAAAACACCGGGTGGCCTAACAAGTTGGCAAACTTTCGATCGATTGCTTGAGGAGCTGAATATTGTCGCCACGCCGGGTAGCGGCTTCGGCGCGCAAGGCGAAGGTTATGTCCGCATTTCCGCCTTCAACAGTCGCGAAAACGCCGAGGAAGCGGCGCGACGACTGGCACGCTTCCGCTAAGATCGCGCCTTGTCGATCCGAGCGGGAGGCGTAACGTCCAGCGGAATTTTCCGCAGGCGTACCGGATTTGAGAGCCAATCTTCCGCAGCTGTATCGCTTTTGTTTTCTGATGCTCGGCGACGCAGACAGAGCGACAGCCGTTTTCGAAGCGACGTTACGTGAGGCGGCGCAGCGTGCCGCAAGCGGCGATGCTCCGAGCGACCACTTCTGGCTTTTTCGCGAGGCGCGCGGCCGCTGCTTGGAGGTGAGTGACCGCGGCTTGCAGCCGGAGCGTGTTGATCTTCCACAGGATGAGCTTTCGGCCGCGGCGCCCGAGCAGATTCGCCGGCTGGATGCAGCGCAGCTTGCGATTTGGATCTCGGGAGCAACCGAGCCCCAACGCACCGCGCTCGCTCTCTTCTATCTGGGTGAATTCACTCACACCGAGATCTTGAAAATCGCCGAGCTGAAGACGAGCGAACTGGCAGAACTCCTCAGTTCCGCACGGCGCCAATTTCAGGCGTGGTTGAATGCCAGTGTTCCGCTCGAACAGAGGCAATGAAACCGGCGCAACTTTCACGGCGCCAGCAAGCGTTGGTCGCATGCGCGCCGGTGAACGAACAGCGGATCGATGCTCGCGCAATGCGTGCCGCCGTTTTTCGCGTCCGCGACTCCGGAGAGTTTGAAATTCAGCAAAGCTTCGACCGCGCGATTGTCGACGTTGTCGGGAGTATTTCTGTTCCCATAACGATCGCGGAATGGCTCGCGAGTCACAAAGCACTC
>DASQXY010000029.1:0-3696 GCA_035639455.1 Chthoniobacterales bacterium
CGACCCACGCGCGATCATTCCGTTGCAGGATTTTCACGTCCCGCACGCGCTGCGTCGCGTCATTCGCAAAGGGACGTTTGAAGTGCAGATCGACAATTCATTTGCCGAAGTGATTCGGGCCTGCGCGAAACGCAAAGATACCTGGATCAATCGCGAGATTGTTGAGAGCTACGAACGTTTACACGAGCTCGGCTATGCTCATTCGCTCGAAGCTTGGATCAAAGGGAAGCTGGCCGGCGGTCTTTACGGCGTGGCGATTGGCGGCGCGTTTTTTGGCGAATCGATGTTTCATCGCGAGCGCGACGCGTCCAAGGTCGCACTCGTTGCGCTGGTCGAGCATTTGCGGGCGAAAAAATTCGCACTACTCGATACACAATGGCTCACGCCACATCTGGCGCAGTTCGGCGCGATCGAGATTCCACGCGCGCGTTATCTCAAATTGCTGAAGCAATCGATCGATCTGCCTCGCAAATTTCTGTAGCGACGCTGGATCAGCGCGAGGTTTTCTGCTTTGCGTTTGCGACCGCCGGAGAGCACCGCTACAATCTCGGCCCGCGCAAGGTCGGCCATCACGGCTGGGTAGCTCAGTTGGCAGAGCAGTGGACTGAAAATCCACGTGTCGGCGGTTCGATTCCGCCCCCAGCCACCGCTCAACTGTTCATGTGGGATCTGAGCAGATGCGATCGACGGACATGACTTATGCCTGGAAAGATGCGGGCGAGGAATGGTCGGAGCCGTGGGGCAGTTCGGCTGCGCAATGGGCTGGCGCTATCCTTCCGCGGATTCGCCAGTGTTTGCCCGCCGAAACGATTTTAGAAATCGCGCCTGGTTTCGGCCGCTGGACGCATTATCTGAAGGATTACTGCCGCAGCCTCTGGATCGTTGATCCTTCAGTGGAATGCATCGAGGCATGTCGCCGGCGTTTTGCGGCCGATTCGCGCATCCGCTGCTTTGTCAATGATGGGCGTTCTTTGTCGATGTTGCCCGACGATTCCGTCGATTTTGTCTTCAGCTTTGATTCGTTCGTGCATCTGGAGCGGGAGATCGTGGAGGCGTACCTGAGTGAGTTAGCGAATAAACTAAAACTCGGCGGCAAAGGTTTCATTCACCATTCGAACTTCGGCGAATATGCCGATTCGCTGGACGAGCGACTCCCGTGCTGGGTAAAGCGACTGCTGATGAAAGCGCACATTCTTGATTGGTCGCACCAGCGCAATGCGCGAATGACTGCCGATGTGTTCCGCGGTATGTGCCGCCAGCACGGGCTGCATTGCCTCAGTCAAGAGCTCGTCAACTGGCGCGGCCGACGCTTAATCGATTGTTTTTCCATCTTCGTCCGGAGCGATGCGCCTCTGGGGGAATCGACCCGGATCATTCGTAATCGCCAGTTCATGCGCGAAGCCGCGCGCATCCGCGCTCAAGCGCACGTGCGAAGCAACAAACAACAGTGAAAGTCCGGAACATCGGTGAAGCGAAACATTGGTTTCAAGTTCTGCAGACGGGCCAGCGGAGCCAGACGGCGATGATGACGCTCGAACCTGGCGATGAAACCGGTGAGAAGGCGGAAGCGCACAAGAATAGTGACCAGGTTTTGCTCATGCTGGAAGGTGAATTAAGCGGCGAAGTAGGCGACGACCGGCCCCAGCTGAAAAGGGGCGACGTCATTGTCGTTCCGGCCGGCGTGAAGCATCGATTTGTGAATCGCGGCGACACGCCCGCGGTCACGTTTAACGTCTATTCGCCTCCCGCGTATCCCGCCGGAACGAAAGCGTAGTCGCGTCTAAGATCGACAGTGATGCAGGAGGAGAACCGTGGTCGCTGACCGCGGCCACAGGTTTAAGCGGCGAGCAGGTTTGGGAAATCGATTGCCACAGCGACGCCACCAAACTTCGGATACAGATACCGTGCGACAATCGAGTTTTGCCGCGTGATTGCCACAGCGCGCGAGAATGATTGCTCGCGCAGTAAACGCAGCGAGCTTCGAAGCAGATGCGTGCCGAAACCGCGGTTGCGGTACTCGACCAAAATGCAGGGACCAGGAGTGAGATGGTTATCGGCTTCCGGATCGCCCAATACTACAGACGCGCCAATGATGCGTGTGCCGTGACGTAGCGCCAGGCAAGTGCTCGTGCCTGATGCGAGCGCGCGGTCGAGCCATGTTTGCACGGTTGCCAGCACTTCGGCTACGGTCGCGTTCCAGGTCGAGTCGAGCGTGAATGCGGTGGAGAAAAGTTTGCGCAACTGCGCGGTATCGTGAGCGGACGCCGGTGCGATCTGGTACCGTGCCGGCAACGGCGAGCCACCGGCTGGACACGCGCTCAAATCCCATTGGAAGCGGACCCAGCTCGAGTGCTTCATTGGCGACGAATGCAAAGAATATTACGCTCGCTGCCACTGGCAATTTGAATTGGACTCAACGCCGAAAAATTTAACGTGAATAACTATGCAGTTATTCACACGAGGCGATCAGCTCAGTCGCGCATCGTGTGCCGCGCACGCTGTGATCAGAGCGACTGCACCGTCTTCACCATCTCGTTAAACGAGTGGTAAAGTTCGCGGTGCTGCACCGCACCGCGTCGCACGATCGGTTTGAAATTGCCGAGGTCGCTGATGTTGATGATTTGATCTACGCTTTGCACAAACGCGCTCATCGCATCGTTCGTCGGAAAACGGTGGCTGAGCAGAACGACGAAATGCTCGCGGCGGCGTGCGTCAGGGCACCGGCTCAGCGCGCGCAGAACGGGATTGGTTTGTGCAGTTGATTCCTTGAAGTTCTCGTAAACGACGACCACGTCGTAGTTGTAGGTCTGTAGTTTGAGAATGACGTCCTCCTCGAACAAACCGAGGTGGACCTTGTAGCCGAGATCGATGAGCTGCGGCACGACGATCTTTTGATATTGCTGGTGATCGACGCAAACCAGGGCGGTGTTGTCGCCGATGTCGAGAAACGTAGGATCGGCTTCGATTTCCATAAGATGTCGATCTTAGCGGAACGCGTTCGCCGGCAGATCGAGGCGCAGCCCGGAATCCAACTCGGTGTCGACGCCGCGCGCTTTCTGGATTAAATCGATCCCGCGCGACACACGGCCCTTCTGCGAGGCGAAGAGCTTTGCCGTCTCTTCACTGATGAGGTCGTTCTCGTATGCGCTGAGGATCGATTGGTCGAAGGTCATCCAGCCGAACGCCGAGCTCGCTTCAATGATCTCGTAGAAGCTGCGATGTTCACCTTCACCAAGGGCGACTGCTTCGCGCGTGCGCAGGTTGTGGCCGAGAACTTCCGTCAGTAACTGACGGCCGCCGCCGAGCTTCGGCACGAGTCGTTGACTGACGACGTAACGCAACACATCGGCCAGACGAATGCGCAATTGCTTTTCCTCGCCGATCGAAAACAGACCGAGAATACGATTGATCGACTGGCCAGCATCGACCGTATGCAGGGTACTCAAGACGAGATGGCCCGTCTCCGCGGCCATGAGCGCGATCTCGACCGTAGCGCGGTCGCGCATCTCACCGACCAGAATGACTTTCGGTGCCTGACGCAACGCGGCGCGCAAGCCATTCGGGTAATTGTTAAAGTCATGGCCGAGTTCGCGCTGGTTGATGGTGGCTTTTGCTTTCGGGTGCAGGTACTCGATTGGGTCCTCCAACGTGACGATGTGCACGGGCTGCGTCTGATTAATCTCGTTGATGAGCGCC
>DASQXY010000030.1:0-41500 GCA_035639455.1 Chthoniobacterales bacterium
GTGATCTCGAGTTCGTTTCGGGCGGAAGGTTTTAAGCTGCGGGTGAGATCGAGAACCTGCTCGTCGTAGACGTAGAGCCCGGGCACGGCGTAGTGACTCTTTGGTTTTTTTGGCTTCTCTTCGAGGCTGATTGCCTTGCCCTTGGCATCGAACTCGACCACTCCGTAACGCCCGGGATCCCGCACCTGATAAGCAAAGATGCATGCGCCGCGCTCGAGCGCTAGGGCCTCTCGATAGAAGTCTAGTTTGCCATAAAAGATGTTGTCCCCCAGAATGAGCGAGGCGCCGGAGCTAGCAATGAACTTTGCGCCGATCAAGAATGCCTGGGCGATCCCTTCCGGTTTTGGTTGCTCCGCGTACGTGATGTGAATTCCGAGCTGAGCACCATCGGCGAGATAATTGCGCAGCATCGGGACGTCTTTCGGGGTGGAAATAATGAGTACATCGCGCAAGCCTCCGAGCATGAGGGTGGCGAGCGGATAACAGATCATCGGCTTGTCATAAATCGGGAGCAGCTGTTTGCAGACGATTTTTGTCAACGGAAAAAGCCGCGTTCCGGCGCCACCTGCGAGGAGAATCGCTTTTTTCATTTTCGATGGTCGATGATCGATTTTCGATCGCCGCCGCTCCAGCGCTGAAGTAACTCGGCCCATCGCTGCCAAAATTTTCCGCGCGAGGTCAAACCGATCCGCGTTCTCGGTTCCGGCAGAAACGAGTCACCGTGTTGATCGAGTAACTTGTGATCAGCAACGCGGCCGCCGATGCATCGCCGCAGCGCGGCCTTGATCCAATCACGCGACAGTTCCGGTTGAGCTTCGATCGTCGCGCTGACGTTAACATCGACCAGCTCGTGCAAGAGCAATGCACAGACGAGCGCGCGCGAGCTCGTTGCGTGCACGTGGGAAATTCCATGCTCGGCGAGCAGTTTTCGCAAAACCAACGCGAAGCGCGCTTCGCGAAGGAAGATGTCGGACGGCGAGCGATGAATTTGCTGGGCACGGCTGTCCTCGAGTTTCTGGGCAAGCGCGGCGTTGGCGCGCCATTCCGCTTCGACCGCCAGCGCGTCGGGCAAAAACTGAAGCTGTCGCGCGAGCTCTTCTATCTCATTCGCGATGTGCTTATTGCTCCTCAATTCGCAGACGAACGGCACAATCGGCACATTACGCCGCTGCATCTCTGCAATCTCTCGATTCAGCGATGGGAGATGCGGATCGGGCCAGCGATCAATCAAGTAAGCGACGCGGTTTGGCGCGACAGGTTTCGGTGGTGCAACTACGGGATGCGGTGATTGCTCCAGCAGCTGTACCAGCGGAATGATTGTCTGGTCGACCCGAAAATGCTGCTCGATCCGCGCACGGCCTGCTGCCCCGTAACGCCGGCGCAATTCGGGATCGAGCACCAAACGTTCGAGGGCATTAACGAGCGCTGCGGTGTCTCCGGGCGGCACGAGTACTCCAGTTTCGCCATCGACGACCAGTTCGGGAATGCCGGCCAAGCGCGTCGAGATGACTGGACGCGCTGCGGCCATTGCTTCGAGCACCACCGTCGGGAACACGTCACTGCCGCCTTCGGCGTCCACACTTGCGGCAAGCGCAAAAACCTGCGCTGCCTGAAGTCTCGCGAAGACAGCACGCTGGGACAATGAACCCAGTAACGTGAGGCGCGACCTTAGGTTTAAGATGTCGATCCTGCGTTGCAGTGTATCGCGCAATGGACCGTCGCCGATGATTTCACAGACGAAGTCGACGCCGCGCCGGGCCAACTCCGCGCACGCGTCAATCAGGCGATCAAAGCCTTTGAACGCGACTAAGCGACCAACGCTGAGGATCCGCGGCTTGAAACTGTGGGCCGGCTGTGTGGGCGTCGGAAAAACTTCCAAATCCATTCCGTTGTAAACACGATGGATTTTTGACGCTGATTCGGCACACCGGCGCTGCAGTAGATCGCGGCTGTAGTCGGTTTCTGCAGCGACAAATTCCGCCGCGGCGCAGATTTCGCGCAACAAGGCGTCATTGCCGAGATCGGTCATGAAGTCCTGGCCATGCGCGGTCATGCTGAACGTCAGTCCCGACAATTCTTTGACAAACAGCGCGGTATGGGCGGCGCGGTTGGCGAAGTGGACATGGAAATGTTCGACGCCGTTGCGGGCGAAAAGATCCGCGAACCAGAGCGCGTTGCGCGCCCGCTGTGACGCCTTGAAATTGGGACCGTATTTGCGTTCGTGAACGTCGACGAGGGCCCGCGGCCAGCGACCGGTCGCCTTGGCTTTTTGTTCCCAGATCCGGAGAATCGCTTGAGGCGGCGCGTAATGGATTGGCGCACGCAGCCGCGAGATGTGCTCGTGACGCAGACTCGTGAGCGGGGGATATGCCGAAGCGATGGTGAGTGACCAGCCCAAGCGCTCCAGCGCCAGCATCTCCATGTCACAAAACGTCTGTGAAATGACCGGATACCGGGAATAAAGATAGCCGAGACGCATCTGGCGCGATTAGTACGTGTCGGGCTCGGAAATAGCAATCCGGGTTAACTCACAGACAAGGCAACGCCGAAGCCTCAACGCCGAACGAACGCTGAATAATGAGCGTCTCTGGACTTAAACATTGGGCGTTCGGCGTTGGGCGTTTCCTGCTTCCTACGAAAACCGAACATCTTTTCCCGGATCCATCTCGAAATCGAGCGTGAGTGAATCGGCTGTGTTCGGTTTGATTATCTCTTCCATGAACTTCACGTGAATCGGGTCTTCGCGGAAGATGGCATATTTGTCCATGGACTCGAAGTCGATCGCGATGAAGAACGGCCAGGGCAACTCCGGATCGACGCGTTTGCCGCATTTGATGCTTAGGACCTCGGGGATTTTCAAAAGCTGCATGCGGGTATTCATCATCATCTGCTCGACGCGTGCGGGAGTGACTTCCGGCTTGAGCTTGTAGAGGACGATGTGGTGAATCATTGGCAGCGGCTAAGCTATTAGGCGGTTCGTAATGCCCGCGCAAGTGCGAACCGGCCGCAAATGGCACGTCGCAAGAATGGCACGGCTTGAAATCCTCAGCGCAGTTCAGTCAAAATCGCAGACGATGCTTGCGGCAAGAAAATGAAGCAACTGCAGCATGTTTTCCGCCTGATCAGGCGGGATACGGACGCTTCGATCGCTGTCGCATTGTCGATCTTCGCCTTGACGGCGTTTTATTTTTCCACCAAGGCGACGCAACAGCCGTTTGACTATACATTTCGTATCGCCGGCGCTCTGTTGCATGGCAAGCTCGGTTTAACCATGCAACCACCGTCGTGGCTGAACGAAATGGTTCCGTTGCGCGGCGAATTTTATTCCGTTTTCCCATTGGGCGCGGTGCTGGTAAATATTCCACTCGCGCTACTGCAAAAGCTCGGCTGGTTGCGTGAATATCCCGCACATGCCATCGCGGCGCTGCTCGCCGCTCTGTCGGTTTACTTCTTTTATCGCCTGGCGAGGCTCGTTCACGGGTCGCTGGCCCGACGCATTATGCTGGCCCTCTTTCCGGTCTTCGGAACCTGGACCTGGTGTAACCTCGGTTTTGCCGGTGCGTGGCAGCTCGCGCTTGGGTTTGCCTTGCTCGGTGAAACGGCCGCCGTTTACTTCACACTCGTTAGGCCACGGCCGCTGATTGCGGGAATGTGGTTTGCGCTCGCCTTTGGCAACCGCGCCGAATTGCTGCTGACCACACCCATATTCATTTTTTTTTGGCTGTGTCGCGATGGCTCCGGCGAGCTCTTCAGATTTGCGGCGCTAAAACGAGCGTGGTTGCAAAACTGGCGAACGATTACTCTGTTTCTCTCGATTCCGATCGCGCTCGGCCTTGCCACCGCCGTCTACAATTTCGCCCGGTTCCAGTCGGTTTTCGATTTCGGCTATGCCCGTATTCCCGGCGTGCTGAAGGAGCCATGGTATCGCGGCCGCCTCTTCTCATTCGGCGCGATCCCTTGGAACATGCACAAAATGCTTTTTGCCGGCATGGAAGACGTTCCTAGCTTTCCGTTCTTTCGTCCGTTTCCATTCGGCAGCTCGATCTTCTTGAGCTGTCCTTTTCTCTTTCTCCTCTTCCGGGAAGGCGGGAAATACCGGCTCGTGTCGTGGGTTGCGATTGCGATCCTCACCTTGGCCTTGTGGTGCCACGGCAACCCAGGCGGCTGGCAGTTCTCGTATCGTTACGCCATGACTCTGTTGCCGTGGATGTTCTTGCTTATTCTCGGAAACGGCCCGACGAAATTATCTGCCACTGAGTTTGGTCTGTTCGCTGTATCGGTTGCGATAAACGCGGTCGCCACCTACCAATTTCTTTGGACCGACCAGATTCATCCGTGAGCGCTTCGCGCATCGCGTCGTCTCCGAAGCTGCTCTGGACAACGGCGCTGGTTCTGTCGCTGGTATTGTCGATCATGGCTACATTGCGTGGCGGCTACATCGGACCTGATTACAACACGCATATGGATCGACTGGTTAACTGGTCAGAAATCTTTGACTTCTCTACCACCAGTCCACCCAGTTACTATCTGCTGGGTCATCTGCTTTTTCGTGTAATCGGCAGCAATAATGCATTTCCAATCTCCTTGTCGATCATCCAGGCAGCAATCAATTGCCTGGCGCTTTGGTGGTTTTTTGAATACACGCAACACTGCTTTCGCTCACCGCTGATTCATCTCGGGCTTGTCTTTTTTGCTACCTTCTTGCCTGCGCAGGTTATCCATGCCACGACCATTGGCACCGATTGGGCAACAGTTCCCCTGTTTGTTCTTTCCCTTTTTCTATTCGATAAATTCCTCGCGCATGACCCAGCCAAACCCCAACACGCCGTGTTCCTCGGGTTCGGCTTAACTGTCGCAATCGCGTTTAAGTATAGTTTCATGGCTCTTCTTCCCGCTCTGTTTGTCTTGTTTGTTTGTTTTGCTTGGACACGCCGCTGGCACGTGCCTCGATTTATCGCAATTTCTATCCTCGCTTTGCTGCTTCCTTCAGCTTTCTCGCTCTGCACTTTTTTGGCGAGCCGGCCGGTGCACGGCTACCTAACGGAAAAGCATTGGCTCCGAAAAGGAATGCCTCCTGACATGAACTATAAAGACCTGCTTTTGGTCAAAAGCGCCGACCTCCGACTGTTCGCCGCACCGGAGTACTTCAAGCGCGACATCTTAAGAGCCCATCAGCACAGCTATTTGGGCTTGTTGCAACTTGGAATTTTCACCGACACAATGAATCTGTTTCAGAAGTTAAGTGTACCGCAACGTTTCGGCGACGTTCTCATTCCCGATCAGAAGACGCGCCTGCCGTGGAAAACGCCGGTCATGCAGACTTCCATGTCGCTGGGAATTGTTTGGACGATTCTGGTGTTGATTGCGACGCCGGTCAGCGTGTTTCGAGCTGTCGCGCATCTTTTGGCGAACAAATTCCAGCGCGAAGATGCTGCCGTGATTTTCGGCATTGCATACTTCCTTCTTATATTCCTGCCGATCCCGTTCGTTCACGGAGGTGCTCTTTTCGGCTACTGGACGCCGAGGCTGATCCTGCCGTCGCTCCTTTGTTTTGTCCTCGCTGGCTTTCTGTTTCTCGACCGCAATATCGTCAAAAAATCGAGCAAAGGCGCGGCGGCCGTACTGGCTTTTATTGTTCTTCAATGCATGACCGAAATCGTCATGCTCGTATAATCGGCGCCGGTGACAGTACGGTCACAGGTGTTGTTTGCCCGCGAGCCTTGCCCAAAAGGTGCGGGTTTCCGGCGGTAGGTTCCCATCCGCTGCTATCCACGAGGCCGTGGTCAGCGTGTTTACCACGATCGATACTGCGACCAGCCCAACGATTGCCGTCCTTTGCCATACATTGCCGCCAGATCGCAAAAAGATGGCAAGCGCAAAGATTAGAAATGGATACAGGTCGGCGCTGTAACGCTGGGCCAAAGCGAAGTATGCCAGGATACCAACAAACTCGATGAACAGAATCGCAGCCGTGCAGCGGTCAATCGCATCGCCGTGGCGTTTTTGAAACAGCAACAGGATGCCAATCATTGCACCGAGAACGAGCCAGCCTGAGCACCACAAAACAGAGACGTAGTTCTCACTGAATGGCAGCGAATAAAGCGTCGGATGGGCTAAGTAATGTCGCTGCCCGACGAAAAACGGTGGCGTAGATTGCAACGGTGGAAAGCGCAGGCTGAAGTAGTCGGCAAAGCTCGAAGGAACGCGCAGCAGATTGAAAACTCCGTGGGCGCGCGCGAACTCGCGATGGACTGGACCGACATAGTAATCATAGTTCATCCGCAGCAACGAGCCGAACCTGGCATAATTTAGGAGGAGATAAAAAACCAAGCCGAGGGCTGCGGGAAAGAACACCAGTAACAATCGGGCCAGTCGATGTTCGCGCAGTAAGCGGACCGCTAACAATGGCGCCATGAGAAGCAAAGGCGCGCCGAAGGTGACCCGCGAGAGCAAAGCAATCGTAGTGAAGATCGAGAAACAAAACAGCGACTTAGCTACCTCTCGCGCAGTTGCTGCGGAGCGCGAGCGGCAGAAAAAATAAAGCGCGGCGATTGATGAGCTTAGTCCCCACAGGACCGCTTCATTGTAAATAGAAAGATTACCGAGCAAAAAGAGAAGCGGCGAGGCAAATGCGAAGCCGAGCAGGCACGCATTGGCGAGCCAGTTACGGGCGCGCGCTGAGAGCGGAGCGAACGGCAACGTCTCGCGAAGTAATCCGGCGAACGCAAGCAGGCCAACTACTGCCGCGGAAAAACCCGATACGCGCGACCAGCGCCCGCGCCCTTGTGGATAAAGGAGATTCAGCGGAATGCGCAGCAGCGCCGGGAACGGGCCGAAGTACATTCGCACCTTGCCATCGACGATCATCGCCTCGGAGCGAATCGCTTCCACGTCGACTCCAGGGTCGCCACGCAGCAAATGTTCGGCTTGCGAGTCATACGCTTCACCGAGCACTTCCTGGATCAGAATTTGGCGTCCACCGGTTGTCGCAATCAGCCAGAGCACAATGATCAATCCGACCGTGAGCCGAAGAATGCGGGGCGCGCGCGTTGGCTCTCCAGTCCGCACAAGTGATCAGCAGCCGGTAAGATTGACGGTTCGCATTGGCTAGATCAGCCTGCTTACTTTCCACGACCGCGTTGATTCACGGCTCTCCCAGGTACTCCCACTTTTGTACCGCGATCGGCACGTTCCCATTTTTCCAAACGAAGTCGTGAAAGGCGCGAAGATCGAATCGGTTTCCGAGTTGCAGCCGCGCCTCGGCGAGGAATTTCGTAATCTGGAGTTTGCCGATCTGATAGGTGATCGCTTGTCCTGGGCCGGTGGCGAAGGCCGTCGCCTCCTGCCGAGCGGTTTGCGCGTCCATTGGCACTTTCTCCTGTAAGTAACTCGCTGCCTGATCGAGTGTGAATTTGCCGAGCGAGAGGTTCACGTCCACTTCCACACGCAGGGCGCGCAAGCGCATGAAGTTGTAGATGATCTCGCGGGTATGCGGGCTGTCGTCGAACAAGCCCGCCTGCAACATCATTTCCTCAGCGTAAAAGCCGATGCCTTCGTTCGCACCCGAGTCGTAATAATGCCGACGGATTGGGTCCTCGTGTTTCCAGGAAAGGCAAAGTTGCAAATAATGACCGGGAATTCCCTCATGCACGCAGATTGGCCGCGGATCCAGTGCCGTTGCACGCCAGAAGTAACCAAGTTTGTCCGATGGCTCGGGAACGTAGCGAACGCAATTTTCCTTGAGCCGTGACGGTGAAGTGAAATCATCGTTCTCACTGAACCCGAGTACGCGCAAATACTCGGGTGTCCGGCGCAACGTGTAGTGCTGCATCCATTTAGGCACAGTCAGAATGCCGCGCTTGTCCAGAAACTCGCGAATTTGCAGTTCCTTTGCCGCGGCATCCTTTATCCAATTGTCAACGTCCTCGGCCATCTTGAGCGGGGACACATCTTTGTTCCGGTTCTTCTCGTAAGTCTCGAACGCGACCGCACGGTTCCATTCCTGCCTCGCCATGGCCAAAAGTTCTTCGGGCGTAAACGGCATCAGTGCGACGTTCTTCAAAAACCAGACGTAAGCGTCGCGACCCAAGGCAGTCTCCTGCGGTAGTGAAGGCAATTTGTCCTGGAGCTCTTGCCGATACTTCTCCAGTGCATCGGCCGCGCGATCAGTCGTGCTGTAGAGCTCCTGGTCGTTGAGCGTTGTCGATTTTAGCAGCGCGACCGCCATCTGATGCAGCCGCGGCCGGATGCTTTCTAAAGCCTGCACTGTGGCGGTTGCGAATGGCGCTGGCGGGTTAACGACGTTTTCGGTGCCGCTCTGCAAGATCGCCGGAATATTTTCGATGCGCGTCAGGATCTCGCGGCTGCGCGCTTCGTCGAATGGCGGCGGGATCGTGAGCGCTTCCGCGAGCGCGGTCAGCGTCTGTTCAATATAAAAATTCGGGTCGCGCTTCCATCGCGGATTTTTATCGAGTTCCCACTGAACACGCGCCAGCGCTGAGCCAATCAGTCGATAGTCCACCTGCTGTGCGATCGTCCAGCCGCTCGAGTCGATCTTTTTCCAGCGCGCTTCGAACTCCGCCAGATCTTTGCGTCGGTTGTCGATGCTCGCGCGCGACCAATCACGCGGTCCGCCGGGTCGCTCGATGCGATTGACGTCGTCACCCGTGAACGGCGCGTACTGCGCGCGCCACTTCCAGAAATCATCCGCCAGTTTTTGCAGCGATTCTGTTTGCGCGAGAGCGCCGACGCGCAACACGTATAAAACCGACAGCGACAAGGTCGAGATGCGTGCGCCGTTCATGATTTCGCTTTAGCGCAGCGGCAGTTGAATCGCACTCGGGTGCTGCGCATCGTGATAGACCTGAATGTGACAGGTGTGGGCGTCCTTGGCGGTTTCGTCTGCAACCACGCCTCCCGAGCAGTAATTCTTTTGCGAGAAAATCGAATTCAGCGCGGTGACGACGAGTCGGAGGCGGCTACGTTTCATTAAACGACGCGCGACAAACAAGCCCGGACTAAAGTCACATTTCCCGATCTCGCCCGACCTAACGAGTTTCGGTTCGCGTAGTGAATCGCGGTAACGTAGGCGACGCGCGTCGCTCCACAGGCCAATGCTCGTGCCGTCCGGCTGGATTTCGTAAAGCTCGCATTCAAGATCGATATCGGGTGTATCGATGGAGACCCAGAGCGTCACGGCCGGGCAACCGATGAGCGATGTTTCGTTAGGCAACGGCGCGGTGTGATACACCAGGCCATCCTGGCCGATGCTAAGCGCGAGGCGTTGCTCGATGCCGGCCGTCTTTTCGTTAGGCTCAGTGCCTTCGACAAATTCGCCGCGCTGCGTGTCGAGTGGATCGTAAACGAATTTGTCGATCCCGCTCTGCGATTGTTTGTCGATCAAACTACCGGAGCGAAAGACGCCGTTGGCGCCGTCATCTTTCGAATCGAAGTAGAACGTCTTCGGATTTGCGATCAGCGTTTCAAAACTGTCGGCGTATTTCCATTCGCCGTTCGCGCCACTGTTTCCCGGCGCGAGCAAATAGTACGCGACCTGGTTTTTCAGGAAGTCGGGCCGCTTGCCGTTTTTCATGGTCCAGTCGTACCACTGCCGATGCAGATCATTAATATCGACAACGGCCGCGGAACCGAATTTCACGCCGCCGGCTTCATCGGTTGGTGTCCGCGTCCCGAGGTGGTCCCATGGACCGATAAGCAAAAAATGTTTTGCGCGCGCTTCCGATGACGCGTTGGCGATGTGATCGCGATAGTAAGTCATCGCCCCGAGCTCATCGCCGTCGTACTGACCTGTGATGGTCAGGATTGGCAGCGATATTTTTTGAAACTGCTCTTTGCTTGGAGTCATCGCCTCATAGTAAGCATCGACCACCGGATGTTTCAGGATGCGCTGAAAATTTTGGGATGGATTGCCGACGAACGAATCCAGCTTGCTGAAGGCGATATGTTTTTTATAGGCATCGAGAAATTTGGTTCGCCAGAATTTTGAATCGCCGAAGAGATTTTGCTGCATGGTATGGCCGCTGGTGGCGGTGAACCACTGCATATCATAGGAGTAGCCGACATTGTTGAGACTGGGATAATCCAGCCCGGGGTGCGCGGATGCAGCTGGAACGATTGTCGCGAGATGCGGAGGAAATTCCTTAGCCGTCGCCCATTGATCGAAACCCGCGTACGAGCCGCCCCACATCGCGACTTTTCCATCGCAGAAGGGTTGTTGCGCAAACCACTCGACCACATCATGGCCATCACGCGCTTCATTGGCGAATGGTTCGAAATCGCCGGCCGAATTTCCGCGCCCGCGAACATCGACAAGTGCAAAGGCGTAGCCATGTGAGGCGAAATAAGCTGCGCGTGGATGGTAACTGTCCGCAATGTAAGGTGTCAGCGTGAAGATCACCGGCGTTCGCGGCGGTGAACCATCGGGAGTTTTCGGCAGATACAAAGTCGCGTTCAGCTCGACTTTATCGCGCATCGGAATCTTCACTCCCCAGCGGAGGTCGTAATTCGGCGGCGGAGGCGACGGCGACGCTTTCGGTTCCGGCGAAGGTGGCGGCGTTTGCGCAAGGAGCGGTATCGCGACGCCTACGATCGCGAAGGACGCCAGCAATTTTTGCATGAGCGGCGATTCAACCGAAGCGCCCCCGCTGAAACAAGGATGTTCTTTCTTGCCGCCGGGGTCGCTTGCTCCTAAACCGGCGAGATGCGCATCAGCTCTCGCTTAGCCTTCTTTGTTTTCAGCTTCGCAACTTCGGCCTTAGCTGCCGACCAGACGATCGTCCTGCGTGCGGCGCGTCTGTTCGACGGCAAATCGAACACGTTCGTGCAGAATGGCGTCGTCATCGTGCAAGGCGACAAGATTTCCGACGTCGGCAGCAATCTTCCCATCCCGAACGGCGCACAGTCGATTGATCTCGGCGATGCGACGCTCTCTCCCGGGTTCATCGACGCACACACGCATCTCACGGCCGACTTCACTAATTTCAATAAGCGGCGGCTTGACGAGCTCAGTCTCAGCGTCGCCGAACAAACCTTGCGCGCGACGACTTACGCGCGCGCCACCGTCGAAGCCGGGTTCACGACCGTGCGCGACGTCGGCAGCCGTTTTGTCGCGAGTCGCGAGTTTGTCGATGTTGCATTGCGGAATGCGATCAATCAGGGGCTGATCGTCGGTCCGCGCATGCTCGTGGCGACGCATGGCATCGGCGCGACCGGCGGCCACTTCGATCCGACCAGCGGGTTCCGCGATTTGCTCTTCGGCGCTGAGCCGGATTACACCGACGGCATCGCCGACGGTCCGGACGAAATTCGAAAAGCCGTCCGGTTCGAAGTGAAAAACGGCGCCGATGTGATCAAAGCGGCCGTCTCAGGCGGAGTGTTTTCGCTGGCCGATGAAGTCGATACGCCGCAGTTCACACCGGCGGAAATGGCAGCGCTCGTCGATGAATCGCACCGGCTGCGCAAGAAGGTCGCTGTCCATTGTCACGGCGACACGGCGGCGCGGGATGCGATTAACGCGGGTGTTGATTCCATCGAGCACGGCTCGTTCATCAAACCTGACACGCTGCGCTTGCTCAAAGGCAAGGGAACGTACCTCACGCCCACTTTAATGGCGGTCGAGTTCATCATGGGCAAGATTGACACCTACCCGCCGGCTGTGCAGGCAAAAGCCCGCGCCGCTGCGAGCGCGCGCTCCGATATGTTTCGCAATGCGGTCAAAATGGGCCTCAAGATCTCCTTCGGTACGGATGCCGGCGTTTTTCCGCATGGCCAAAACGCGAAGGAGTTCAAGTTGATGGTCGATCTTGGCATGACCCCGATCGATGCCCTTCGCAGCGCCACATCGAACGATGCCGATTTGTTAGGCCTGGCACAGAAGCTGGGTACCCTTGAGAAGGGCAAGCTCGCTGACGTGATCGCGATGCCTGGCGATCCGATGACGGACATTACCGCGACCGAACGGGTCTCGTTCGTTATGAAGGAGGGCAAAATTATTCGCCAGGGGCCGTCGGGCGCGCCGACTCACGCAAAATCGACATCCGACGACCCGCTGCCGGGTGTTGCCGAGGAGTAGCGCAGTTTTACCTGCGACTAACGATCGCGACCATCGCGCTCGTCTCACTCGCTTTGCCGATGAAGTAGAGCGACACGCCACCGGCGCCGTATACCGGATAAAACGTGTACGGTTGCCCATCGATGAACACAGGATTGTCCCAGTCGATTCGCGTCGGCCGACTGACTCCGTAGGAACTGACCGCGACTGAATCGCTGAAGTTGAAGCGCCGATCGCGCAGGTCACCGCGCGCGTCGTATGGAGCAAAGCGAAAATTGCGCACCTCATTCCGTGGGTACCAGTCGTTCATGAAGGCATCACTCTCGCTTACCAACGGGATCGTTCGGCTCACTTCGGTGCGCGTGGCAAACTGATCGACAAACGCCGGTTGAATATGGTCCTCGCCACCGGAGCGGTAGGAATAAAACGCAATCTCGTAATCGAGTCCGCCCCATTCGCTAAGGTTGATCGGCTGCCCGAATGCCACGTTGAACACACGCACATTGGATGTTGACGCCGGGCCGGACTCGCGCGGTGTCGTCGTTTCGCGGGCGCGGGTCGATTCCAGCGTCGCGGCAGTTTCTTTTGACACCACGAGATTGCTGTTGCGAAGCGAACTGATGAACGCGTCACTTGCCCCTTCTGACTTGAGTCGGGTTTCCTGCTGCGGCGTCAGGGCATGGAGAAGTTTGCGCCGTGCGACTTCGTTTTTGATGAACGTTTCGTTCTCATGTGCACGAACCAGAAGCGAGAGCTCGTTGAAGTCAATCGGGCGCGCGAAGCTGAAGTTTGCGGCGACAAGCAAGGTAACGGCGGCGAGGAACGAGCTATAAACAGTGGGGTGTTTCATAGCTGCTGGTTTTACCAGCTTCCCTGTAAATTTTGCAATCTCAAAATGCCAACCTGGCGGTTGACACGCGCTCCGGTTCATCTATGCTGCGCGTCCCCATTTCACCGGCAGGAGAGCAACAAGCTCGCTTGAACTGCACACCAACATGCAACTAAATCGGAGTCAACCCATTCGGATTCGCTCAGGGCACGCTCTCACTAGGAGCGGTTATGAAGCATAATCGTTCCAAGAGATATCGCGCTGCCGCCGAGCAGGTCGATCGTACCAAGGCCTACAGCCTCAATGAAGCGGTCGCGACACTGAAAACACTTCCCCCGACAAACTTCGACCAGACTGTCACTGTTTCGTGTCGGCTCGGTGTCGATCCGAAGCAATCCGACCAAATGGTGCGCGGCACATGTCCTTTGCCGCACGGCAGCGGCAAACAGGTGCGCGTCCTCGTTTTTGCCGAAGGCGAGGCGGCGACGGCGGCGAAAGGAGCGGGCGCGGAATATGTTGGCTTCAAAGACTTTATTCAGAAGGTCCAGGACGGATTTCAGGATTTCGATGTGACAATTGCAACGCCTGCCGCGATGATTGAAGTGCGTAAGCTCGGAAAAGTCCTTGGTCCGCGCGGATTGATGCCGAATCCGAAGACTGGAACTGTGACGGACGATACGGCTAAAGCGGTCCAGGAAGTGAAAGCCGGGCGCGTCGAGTTCAAGCTCGACAAAAACGGGAATGTCGCGGCGCCGGTTGGGAAGTTTTCATTCGATGAGGAAAAGCTCGTGGAGAACGGACACGCTGTCATTGAAGCAGTGGTTAAAGCGCGACCTGCGACCGCGAAGGGCCGCTACCTTGAAGCAGTAACGATCAGTGCGACAATGTCGCCCGGCGTGCGCGTTGATCCGGCGCCGTATCTCAGCGCCGCGTAACATCGACATCATGAGACCGGAGAAAGCCAGCATCGTCGGTGACTTGAAGGAGAAGCTTTCGCATTCTCCCTTTGTCCTCATCGCCGATTACCAGCGGATGAATGTGAATCACTTCGCCGATCTGCGGGACCGTCTCACCGCGAGCGGCGCAGAGGTGCACGTGGTGAAGAACAGTTTTCTGCGCCGGGCGATCAGCGAATCGGGTTTGCCTGACCTAGCCGATCAGCTCAAAGGCCAAACCGCAGTTGTGACTGGCGACAAAGACGCCGCGTCGGTCGCGAAAGTGCTGAAAAGCTTTGCGACCGAGTTCAAGGTTGCCGTCGTTAAGATCGGGATCGTCGATAAATCCGTCCTTTCGACGCAGCAGATCGATCAATTGGCGGAATTGCCGTCGCGTGAAGTTTTGCTCGCGCAGTTGCTCGGCTTACTTCTATCTCCGGCAACAAAGCTGGTTCGTCTGTTAAATGAACCAGCATCGGCGTTGACGCGTCTGTTAAACACAAAGGCGAAGAAGGAGGGAAGCCAAATAGCGGCGAGCGCATAATCTTTGTAGCCGCGTCGGTGTGCGACGCGCGGCGGCACGGAGTGCCGCAACTACAGTCAAACAGAACAACGTCCGAGCCGATGGCTATCGGCTTTAATTCTCCGAAGGCTTTCGGAGGCGGCGAACGGAGGAAAGAAAATGGCAGATACAGCGAAATTGGTGGAGCAACTCAGCGGGTTAACCGTGCTGGAGATTGCTGGGTTGGTTAAGGAACTCGAAGAGAAGTGGGGCGTGAGCGCGGCGGCACCAGTTGCCGTGGCAGCAGCTCCGGCTGGTGGCGGTGCCGCAGCCGGCGGCGCAGCGGCTCCCGCCGCGGAAGAGAAAACAACGTTTGATGTGATTTTGACCGAGATGGGTGCCAACAAGATCGCCGTCATCAAGGAAGTCCGCGGCGCGGTGCCTGGCCTGGGTCTCGCCGAAGCAAAAGCTTTGGTCGAAGGTGCGCCCAAGACGATCAAGGAAGGCGTGACCAAGGCGGAAGCCGAAGAGATCAAGAAGAAGATCGAAGCGGCCGGCGCTAAGGTCGAAATCAAGTAAGCGGTTTTTGTCGCGGTGGCTAGAAAAGCACTTGCGCGGCGGCCGTTTCTCTTTACGCTCTAATTCTGTCACGAGCAGCTATTTTTAACCCGGCGTTCGAGGGCAACTACAAAACTGGCAACAAGACAGTGGCAGTCGCATTTGACGAGCCGCGGTTTTGCTGCCATTTTTGCGCCCTTGGCTCGGCGCTGAGCGTGTAAAATTTTACCGTCGCCTACCACTTTTATCGTGGTGGGGGCGTGGTTCAACCCCTTGGAATAGTTATTATGTCGGAACGGAATTCGGATCGTCTGCACTTCGGAACCATCAAGGAAACGATCGAGCCACCTAACCTGATCGAGGTTCAGCTCAACTCCTACGTCGATTTTCTCCAGAAGGATGTTGCGTTCGCGAAACGCAAGAACCATGGATTGCAGGCGGTTTTCAAAGAGGTCTTCCCGATCGAGAGTTATGACGAGAAGGCGGTGCTCGATTTCGTTCATTATGAAATCGGCGAACCGAAGCTGACCGCCTTGGAAGCGCAGCGCGAAGGCCAGACGTATAGCGCGCCGCTGCACGTGACCTTCCAGTTGCGCGAGGAGAAGGGGACCAAAGAGGAAAAAGTTTACATGGGCGAGATCCCGCTGATGACGCCGCAGGGCACGTTCGTGATCAACGGCGCCGAACGCGTGGTGGTTTCGCAGTTGCATCGCTCACCGGGCATCGCATTCGAATCAACCGTGCACCTCAACGGCAAGGTGCTTTATAGCTTCCGCATCATCCCGGATCGGGGGTCGTGGATCGAAGTGCAATTCGACACCGCCGATCTCCTTTACATCTATCTCGACCGCCGCAAACGCCGCCGGAAATTTTTAGCGACCACTTTCCTGCGCGCCTTGGGCTATGGCTCGGATGAGGAAGTGATCAAGCTGTTCTACAACGTTGAGACGCTGAAGCTGAGCGACAAACTCGACGAAGAGAAGCTCGCCACTAAGGTTTTAACCGCGGAAATCCGCGACGGTGAAGTGACGGTGGCGCGTGCATTCGAGCCGCTCACGCTCGCGATGGTGCGCCAGATCATGGCGCTGAAGATCAAAGAACTCAGCGTGATCGACATCGCGCACGATGACACCGTCGTAAAAGCATTGCGCAAAGACCCGGCGCATGATCAGGAGGAAGCGCTGAAAGACATTTATCGTCGCCTCCGTCCCGGAGACCCGCCGACGGTGGCGAACGCCCGTGCGTTGCTCAAACGGCTGTTCTTCGATCCGAAGAAATACGACCTCGGTCGGGTCGGCCGCTACAAAATTAACCAGAAGCTCGGGATCGATATCGATCTCAACGAGCGCATCTTGACCGACAAAGATTTCATCGCCGCGATCAAGTACCTGATTAACCTCCGCCGCGGCGAAGGCACGCTGGACGACATCGATCATCTCGGCAGCCGTCGTGTCCGCACCGTCGGCGAATTGCTCGCGAACCAGTGTCGGGTTGGCCTCGCGCGAACGGAGCGACTCGTGAAAGAGCGCATGACCTTATTCGACATCAACGTCGATGGCATGACGCCGCAGAAGCTGATCAATCCGAAAGCGCTCAGCGCGGTCATTCGTGACTTCTTCGGACGGTCGCAGCTCTCGCAATTCATGGACCAGACGAATCCCCTCGCCGAACTCACGCACAAGCGTCGTTTGTCCGCGCTCGGCCCGGGCGGCCTCTCGCGGGATCGGGCCGGTTTCGAGGTGCGGGACGTGCATCCATCGCACTACGGGCGCATTTGCCCGATCGAGACACCAGAAGGTCCCAACATTGGCCTCATCAGCTCAATGTCGACTTTCGCACGCATTAACGAATTCGGGTTCATCGAGACGCCGTATCGCAAGGTCGTGAACGGGCGCGTAACCGACGAGATCGAATATCTCACCGGAGATCGCGAAGAAAATTATCTGGTCGCGCAAGCGAATGCGCCGATTGATGGGCGCGGGCATTTCACGGGCGAAAAAGTTTCGGTGCGTTACCGCGGCGACTTCCTCGAAGTCGAGCCATCCAAGGTGCACTACATGGATGTCTCGCCGAAGCAGCTCGTCTCGGTTGCGGCTGGTTTAATACCGTTCCTCGAGCACGATGACGCGAATCGCGCGTTGATGGGTTCCAACATGCAGCGACAGGGCGTGCCGCTAATTGTTTCGGAAGCGCCGCTGGTCGGCACTGGTTTGGAAGCGAAAGTCGCGCGCGACTCGCATGCAGTCGTGGCCGCCGCCGAAAGCGGTAAGGTCGCTTCCGTCACGGCGGAACAGATTGTCGTTACGAAAGACGGTCATATGCCAGAAGGCAAACGCAAGCTGAAGACTGATCCCGAAGAAGGCATTCACGTTTATGAGCTGCGGAAATTCATGCGCTCGAACGCGGGCACCTGCGTAAACCAGAAGCCGACCGTCCGCAAAGGTCAGCACGTGCGGAAAGGCCAGGTGATCGCGGATGGGCCGAACACCGAGCACGGCGAGCTCGCGCTTGGCCGCAACGTACTCGTCGCGTTCATGCCGTGGCACGGCTACAACTTCGAGGACGCCATCATGATCTCGGAGAAGGTCGTGAAGGAAGACATCTACACCTCGATTCATATTGATGAATTCGAGATTGGCGCCCGCGACACGAAACTCGGCCCGGAGGAAATCACCCGCGATATCCCGAACGTCAGCGAAGAAGCGCTGCGCAATCTTGGCCCAGACGGCGTCGTGCGCGTCGGCGCGGAGGTAAAGCCCGGCGACATTCTCGTCGGCAAAATCACTCCGAAGAGCGAAACTGAGCTCGCGCCCGAGGAGCGTTTGCTGCGGGCGATTTTCGGCGAAAAAGCCGCCGACGTGAAAGATACGTCGCTCACCGTACCATCGGGCACTTACGGCATCGTCATGGACGTGAAGGTCTCTTCACGCCGCGAAGTTTCGCGCGAGAAACTGACACCGACCGAGACGAAGAAACAGCTCAAGGCAATCGCCGAAGAGCATCGCAAGAAGAAGGAAGAACTAACCGAGCAACTGACCGACTCGCTCTCGAACATTCTACTGGGCGAAAAGATCCCGCTCGATGTCGTGAACGCGGTTAGCGGTGAGATCATTATTCCGGCGAACCGCAAGATTACCAAGACGCTGTTGCGTAAATTGGCGAATGTTTACGACCACATCGAGATCGATCCGAGTCCGATTCGCAACAAGATCCGCGAGATCATAGCCTCGTACGAACACAAGTTCGCCGAGCTGGAGCTGGAGCGTGAACGCGCCATGGACCGCGTTGAAAGCGGTGATGATATCGACCCGGGCATCATTAAGCAGGTTAAGGTCTACATCGCAAGCAAGCGCAAGCTGAGCGTTGGCGACAAAATGGCTGGGCGCCACGGTAATAAGGGCGTAGTCGCACGCATTGTGCCTGAAGAAGACATGCCATTCCTCGCCGATGGAACGCCGGTCGAAATTGTGCTGAATCCGCTCGGGGTGCCGAGCCGAATGAATGTGGGCCAGGTTCTCGAGACGCACCTTGGCGTCGCAGCCAAAGCGCTCGGGTTCAAAGTTGCGACTCCTGTGTTCGATGGAATCAAAGAAGACAAGATCCGCAACTATCTCAAGGAAGCGCACAAGAAGGAAGGCTTCGGTTGGGTGCAGGAAAACGGCAAAGCGCGCCTGTTCGACGGGCGCACCGGCGATGCCTTCGATCAGGAAGTGGTGGTTGGCTACATCTACATGATGAAGCTGGGGCATTTGGTAGCCGACAAAATCCACGCGCGAGCTGTCGGCCCGTACTCGCTCGTTACTCAACAGCCGCTCGGCGGGAAAGCGCAGTATGGCGGCCAGCGTTTCGGTGAGATGGAGGTCTGGGCGCTGGAAGCGTACGGCGCTGCTTACACACTGCAGGAATTGCTGACCGTGAAATCGGACGATGTACAGGGTCGCACTCGCATCTATGAATCCATCGTCAAAGGCGATAACTCGCTCGAAGCGGGCACGCCTGAATCTTTCAACGTGCTCATCAAAGAAATGCAGAGCCTCGGTCTCGACGTGAAAGTCGGCGGCCAGGCGCCGCAGAGTGTTTTTGAGGGCGTGGGGTAACGAATTTCAACAATCGCAAGATCGAGATAAACTTTCATGAACGAACATTCCTGGCGTGAGTTAGTGGGCGAAGAACGCCCGGTGGGTTTTGATCAGGTCGCAATCGGTGTCGCCTCGAGCGACACGATGCGTTCCTGGAGCAAAGGTGAAGTCAAGAACCCGGAGACCATTAATTACCGCACCTTTAAGCCGGAGAAGGGCGGTCTTTTTTGCGAACGCATCTTCGGTCCAACGCGGGACTGGGAATGCTCCTGCGGAAAATACAAACGGATCAAGCACAAGGGCGTCATCTGCGACCGTTGCGGTGTGGAGGTGACACTCGCGCGCGTTCGACGGGACCGGATGGGCCACATCGAGCTGGCCGTCCCGGTTTCGCATATCTGGTTTTACAAATGCATGCCGTCGCGCCTCGGACTCATGCTCGACATGAGCGCGCGTCAGCTCGAGCGCGTCATTTATTACGAAGACTACATCGTCATTGATCCGGGCAAGACGCCGCTGCAGAAGACGCAGCTTCTGAATGAAATCGAATACCGCGAGGCGCAGGAGCAATACGGCGACGGGTTTGTCGCTGGCATGGGTGCGGAAGCGGTGAAGAAACTCTTGGCGGAGATCGATCTGCACAAACTGAACAAGGAACTGGAGCAGGCGATGGCCGCGACCAAGAGCAAGCAGATCCGCAAGAAACTGGCGAAGCGCCTCAAGCTTGTGCAGGGCTTTATGAACGCGCACGCTCGACCGGAATGGATGATCCTTGACGTTCTGCCGGTCATCCCGCCGGACCTGCGGCCGCTCGTTCCGCTCGAAGGCGGCCGGTTTGCGACTTCCGACCTGAATGATCTGTATCGGCGCGTCATTAACCGAAACAATCGTCTCAAGAATCTACTTCAGCTTAAAACGCCGGACGTGATCATCCGGAACGAGAAGCGGATGTTGCAGGAAGCGGTCGACGCTTTGTTCGACAACGGTCGTCATGGCCGCGCGGTCACTGGCGCGGGTAATCGTCCGCTGAAATCGCTCAGCGACATGCTCAAAGGCAAAGGCGGCCGCTTCCGTCAGAATTTGTTAGGCAAACGGGTCGATTACTCCGGCCGCTCCGTGATCGTGATCGGGCCGGAGTTGAAACTGCATCAGTGCGGTCTGCCGAAGAAAATGGCTCTCGTGCTGTTCGAGCCATTCATTATCCGACGATTGAAAGACATGGGCTATGTGCACACGGTGCGCAGCGCGAAGAAGATGATCGAGCGGCAAACGCCCGAAGTCTGGGACATTCTCGAGGAAGTGACGAAAGGGCATCCGGTGTTGCTGAACCGGGCGCCGACCTTACATCGATTGTCGATCCAAGCCTTTGAGCCGCTGCTGATCGAAGGGGAAGCCATTCGCATTCATCCCTTGGTGTGCACGGCTTATAACGCGGACTTCGACGGCGACCAGATGGCAGTGCACGTGCCGCTCTCAGTCGAAGCGCAGCTCGAAGCGCGAATGCTCATGCTCGCGCCAAACAACATTTTCTCACCATCAAGCGGCAAACCGATTACTACGCCTTCGCAAGACATTACGCTGGGCTGCTACTACATGACGCAAAACCCGCGGCGGGTCGCTGGAAGTGATGGCGATGGCTCGCTCCCGCTCTTCAGCGATCCCGTGGAAGTGGAATTCGCGATGGCAGAGGGGAGCATTCGCACGCATGATCGCATCCGCATTAAGAATCCCGACTACAGTCAGCAGACAATTTATGGTAACTCGGAAGCGAAGATCCTCGAGACAACAGCTGGTCGGGTAATCTTCAATCAGATTTGGCCGAAGCAGCTGGGGTTCTTCAACAAACCAGCAGGCAAAAAACAACTCAGCGACATCATCTGGCGCTGCTACCAGGTTGCGGGCCCAGCGGCAACTGTGGCAACACTGGACAAACTGAAGGAGCTCGGGTTCGCCGAAGCCACGAAGGCCGGCATTTCAATCGGAATTTCGGATATGATAATTCCGAAAGAGAAACAGACCGAGCTGGAGAACGCCTACAAACAGATCCGGCAGGTTGAGCAACAGTACCGCAAAGGTATCATCACCGATGGCGAGCGGTACAATAAGATTATCGACATTTGGACGCATGCCGGGGACGAGATCTCAAGCGTGATGTTCCGCACGCTTGAGCACAATGAAGGCCGCAAAGAACTGAATCCTGTTTACCTGATGGTGGATTCTGGTGCGCGAGGTAACCGTCAGCAGGTCCGGCAGCTTGCCGGCATGCGCGGCTTGATGGCCAAGCCGAGCGGCGAAATCATTGAACGCCCGATCACTTCCAATTTCCGCGAAGGGTTGAGCGTGCTCGAGTACTTCATTTCGACGCACGGCGCGCGCAAAGGTCTGGCCGACACCGCCCTGAAGACAGCGGACTCGGGTTATCTCACGCGTAAGCTGGTCGACGCGGCGCAAGACGTAATCATCAACGCGGAGGACTGCGGCACGGTGAACGGTATCGTTGTCCGATCGATCTACGAAGGCGACGAAGAGGTTGTCGACCTTGGCCAGCGCATCATTGGTCGCGTCAGCTGCGAGACCGTGGTCGATCCAGTCGACAAAAAGAAAAAGATCGTCAAAGCCAACCAATATATTGACGAGAAAATTGCGGCGGAGCTGCAGCGCGTCGGCGTTGAGCAACTGAAGATTCGCTCGGTACTGACGTGTGAGTGCGGCCGGGGCGTCTGTGCGATGTGCTACGGCCGCAACCTGGCGACCGGCCAGTTCGTAAAGCTCGGTGAAGCCGTTGGTATCATCGCCGCGCAATCAATCGGTGAGCCGGGGACGCAGTTAACCATGCGCACTTTCCACATTGGTGGCACGGCCAGCCAGACATTTAAACAGCCGATTATCAAAGCGAAAAACGATGGCACGGTGCGATTCAACGATCTACGCACCGTGCAGGCACTTGATGGCAGCTGGATTGTTTTGAACAAGAATGGGTCGATTAGCGTGCATAACGCGCAAGGTCGCGAGCTCGAGCGTTACAACGTGGTTATCGGTTCGATGATTTCGAAGGAGGACGGCGCCACGGTCAAAAAAGGCGAGACGTTCGTGCAATGGGACCCCTACAATGTGCCGATCCTGACGGATAAGGGTGGAACCATCGAGTTCCGCGACATGATCGCCGGCGTGACGATCAGCCGCGATGTCGACGAAGCAACCGGCCTGATGGGCACGGTCATTATCGAGCACAAGGAGGACCTGCATCCGCAAATCGTTATCACCGGCGAGAAGAAGGAAGTGCTGGCGAGCTATTCAATCCCGGCGGGCGCGCACGTGATCGTCGAAGAAGGCCAGAAAGTTCGCGCCGGTGCGTTGCTCGCGAAGACGCCACGGAAAGTTGCCAAAACGAAGGACATCACCGGCGGTCTACCGCGTGTTGCGGAATTATTTGAAGCGCGGCGTCCAAAAGAGGCAGCTGAGATCGCGAAGATCGACGGCATCGTTGAAATGGGGGGCACGGTACGCGGCAAGCGGCGGCTCATCCTGAAAGATCCCGAAACTGCCGCGGAGGAAGAACATCTCATCCCGCTAACCAAACACATCATCGTGTTCAAAGGCGATTTCCTGAAAAAGGGGCAGCAGCTCACCGAGGGTCCGGTTGTGCCGCATGAAATCCTCGAAGTCTGCGGGCCGCAGGACTTGCAAGAACACTTGGTCAATGAAGTGCAGGAGGTTTATCGGTTGCAGGGGGTCGAGATCAACGATAAGCACATCGAAATCATCGTGCGCCAGATGCTGCGCAAGGTGAAGATCACCGATCCAGGCGACACGAGCTTGCTTTGGGGCGACCAGATCGAAAAACTCGATTTCGAAGCGGAGAACAAGAAAGTCGTTGAACAAGGCGGCAAGCCGGCCGAAGCCGTGCCGGTGCTGCTCGGCATCACGAAAGCTTCGCTCGAGACCGACAGCTTTATCTCGGCCGCATCGTTCCAAGACACGACGCGCGTGCTGACCGAGGCGGCGACGCTTGGCAAGGTCGACAAGCTGCGTGGTTTCAAGGAAAACGTCATCATGGGTCACCTTATTCCTGCCGGCACCGGGTTCCCCGCGCACCGCGAGATCAGGCTGGTGGAGAAAGGTGAACCGATCGGTGCGCCGGTAATGGAAGAAGCCGAGGTTCAACCCGCCGTCGGCTGACTTACGCGATCGGCAACAGCGAGATAAACGTGGTCAACCTGGATCGAAGTCGCGAGTTGCTGGACCCGCCGTTTCGCCCATTCAATATTTGCCTGGGCCTACGGGCGACAGTTCCGGGTGCCGCACCACGATTGCATTGCGATTGGCCGCGTCATCGTCTCGATGATGGATCAGGATAACGTACCCCATATCATTGACGCCCTCCCCATTGTGTCAGTTGATCAAGCGGACGGCGCCGCGAGCCGCCAGTAACGACTTGTCGATCGTAACGAAGACCGGCGACAGCGGGGAGACGTCGCTTATGTATGGTCGGCGCGTGCCAAAGAGCGACCCGCGTGTCGACGCTTACGGCTGCATTGACGAACTGACCGCGGCTCTCGGCTTCGCACGCTCGATTTCTGAGGAGGATTTTGTCAACCAACAGATCTTGGCGACGCAAAAGGAGCTGATCATCATCATGGGCGAGCTCTCAACCTTGCCCGAGGACCGGGAACGTTATACGAGGGATCGATTCAACCTGACAGGGAGCGAGATGGTCGAGCGACTGACGCGCGTCGTTGTCGATCTCGAAAAAGACGAGTCGTTGTATCCGAAAGACTGGGTAATTCCCGGCGCAACCGCTGCATCCGCGGCCTTTGACTTTGCTCGAACAATCTGTCGGCGGGCGGAGCGTCGTGTCATTGAGTTGCGGGAGCAAAATCCCGAAATTCTGCGCTATCTCAATCGCCTGTCAGACTGGTGTTGGATCCTGGCGCGTTATCTGGAAAAGCAAGCGAGAAACAAGAGCCAAAAGGCAATACCTGGGTGAACATTCCGGTTGCGATCGTCGATCTCGTGAAGCATCTTCCCCGCTCGCTGTCCCGGCCTCGCGGGATGCGCATTCGCCTATGGCAGACACAACCGAATTAGTGCCTGAACTGTTGGAAGCCGGCGTGCATTTTGGGCACCAGACTAAACGCTGGAACCCGAAGATGAAACCCTACATTTTCGAACAACGAAATCAGATCTACATCATCAACCTCGATCAGACCGTGCAGCAGTTGCAGCGCGCGACAGAGTTCCTTCAGGGTGTGGCGCGGCGCGGCGGCCGTATTTTATTTGTCGGGTGTAAGAAACAGGCGCAGGAAGCGGTCAAAGAAGCGGCGCTCGCGTGTGGCCAGTTCTATGTCAACCAGCGCTGGCTGGGCGGCACGCTTACTAATCTGGCGACGATTCGCAAGAGCATTGGGCGATTGAAGTACATCGAGGAGATAGCGCAGTCTCCCGAATACAGAAAAATGGGCAAACAGGAGCTAGCAGCGCTGAACCGGGAGGCGGCCAAGCTGCGCCGCAATCTGGATGGTATTCTCGAAATGTCGCAACTACCCGATGCGCTCGTCGTCATTGATACCACGCGTGAAGAAAATGCCGTCAACGAGGCGCGGCGCCTCGGGATTCCAGTGGTCGCGATTGTCGACACGAACGCCGACCCCGAATTGGTCGATTATCCCATTGCAGGAAACGATGATGCGATCCGCGCGATTCGTGTGATTTTGCAGAAGCTTGTTGATGCCATCGTGTCCGCGAGTAGCGAAGCGCGTATTCGCGAGCGGGTCGAAATGGCGGGAGTTTCCGCCTGACCGGCTATTTAACGCTTCGGCGATCTAAGAAATGAGTACCGCAACAGCGATTGACCCTCGGCTGGTTAAACAACTCCGCGAGAAAACCAATGCCGGCATGATGGACTGCAAACGCGCGCTGGAGGAAGCGAGCGGCGACTTGGAAAAGGCGGAAACGATCCTGCGCAAAAAAGGAATTGCCGCGGCCACAAAGAAAGCGACGCGCGCCACGAAGGAAGGCATCGTCGCCGCCTACATTCACATGCAAGGCAAGATCGGTGTTCTCGTCGAGGTTAACTGCGAAACTGATTTTGTGGCAAAGAATGAAAACTTCCGCGAGTTCGTGAAGGACATCACTTTACATATTGCGGCGGCGCATCCGTTTTACGTTAGTCGCGATGAAGTGCCGGCGAGGCTGGTCGAGAGCGAGCGTGCGATTTACGAGTCGCAGGTGAAAGGAAAGCCGGCGCAGGTGACGGCGAAGATTGTCGAGGGCAAGCTCGACAAGTTCTACAGCACTGTTTGTCTCCTCGAGCAGGCGTTCATTAAAAATCCCGACCAAACGATCGGTGACCTGCTCAAAGCAAAAATCTCCGAACTGGGCGAGAACATCGTTATCCGGCGATTCACCCGTTATTTGGTAGGCGAACCGCTCCCGGAACAAATGCCAGCAAGCGGAGCGAGCGCGGGCCAGCCCGGTCAAACCGCGTAGTATCGAGAAGAGAAGACCGACTGCGCGGCCGCGCGCGTTCCTCCTTTGGTTGGCTTCACCCGCTCACGGGCTGAAGGTTCGAATCAGGCAAGCAATCAACAGGAGGAAGAATGAAGCTGGATTCACTGCAGAAATTATTCGTTGATCAACTGCGCGATATTTACAACGCGGAAAATCAATTACTCAAGGCGCTGCCGAAAATGACAAAGCACGCCTCGTCAGACGAACTCAGGCAAGCGTTTGAAGATCATCTCGAGCAAACTAAAGAACATGTCGAGCGACTCGAGCAGATCTTCAGAGACTTGGATGAGAAGCCGAAGGGGAAAACGTGCCAGGGTATGAAGGGCCTCGTCGAGGAAGGATCCGAAATCCTTGATGAAGACGGAGAGGAATCGGTGCTCGATGCCGGGATTATTGCAGCCGCACAGAAGATTGAGCATTACGAAATTGCGACCTACGGCACGCTCCGTACGTGGGCGGACCTGCTCGGGCAAGATGACGCCGCCGAGCTGCTCCAGCAGACACTCGACGACGAGGGCGACACGGACAAACGCCTGAGCGAATTAGCAGAAGAGATCGTCAATCCGGAGGCACTTTCCGGTACCGAGGCGATGGCGGGTGACTCACGCCGCCGCTAATGACCCATCGGAGCTCCTTCCTTACGGCCAATGTGAAATCTGCCTGATCCGCGCTTACAGTCGAGCGCATGGGTCTGGCTGAGTACAAGCGAAAACGCGACTTTGCCAAAACGGCTGAGCCGAAAGGCGGCAAGCCGTTGCCGAAAAAGATAAAAGGCGCATCGCGCTTCGTGATTCAGAAACACGACGCCAGCCGGTTGCATTACGACTTCCGGCTGGAGATGGACGGCGTGCTCAAATCGTGGGCTGTCCCGAAAGGTTTGCCGTGGGCGCAAGGCGAAAAACATCTGGCGGTAGAAGTGGAAGATCACCCCGTCGAGTACGCGGGCTTTGAGGGAGTGATTCCCGAAGGACAATACGGGGGCGGTACGGTGATGCTGTGGGACCGCGGCAATTATCATGTCTACGGTGAGGAGCCGCTGAAGTCCTGGCGCGAGGGCAAGCTGCATCTGGTGCTCGACGGCGAAAAAGCCAAAGGGGAGTGGACGCTTGTTCGCATCCGCGGGCGCGACGGCGAAAAGAACCAGTGGCTGATCTTGAAAACGGGCGGGAGCGCGAAACCACTTGCAAAAAGGCGCGACGACGAGTCGGTCACGACCGGGCGAACAATGCGGCAAATCGCTGAGCAACGCGATGCCGAGTGGCAATCGAATCGTGAGGAGAGTGGCGACGCAAGATCGATATTAAAGTCGCGCATCAAAGATGCATTACGCAAGCACAGAGCAGCCGCGCCCGGCCGCGAACTCAGCAAGTCAGCGGCTGCGAACGACCTCGACCAAGCGATTATCGATCTTCCAACCGCAAAACCCCGGTTCATTGAGCCGATGAAGCCAAAGCTTCTGGATCAACCGCCGAGCGCGGGCGATTGGCTCTACGAACTCAAGTTCGACGGTATTCGCGCGATCGCGGTGAAGGAGGGCGGGAAGGTGAATCTAATCTCGCGCAATGAACATGAATTGCGCGGCCGTTTTCCCGAAATTGTAGGAGCACTGAAAAACCTGGCGATAGACGAGTGCGTAATCGATGGTGAAGTGGTTGCGCTGGACGAGGAGGGTCGGTCGTCGTTTCAGCTTTTGCAGGCGCTCGAGATGGAAGGGCGGAAATCTCCTGTCCGGTTCTACGTCTTCGACTTGCTCCAACTCAACGGCAAAAGCCTGCTCAAATTTCCGCTTGTTCGGCGCAAGGAATTGCTCGCGCAAATTTCCGCTGCTGCACTGGAGCCGATCCGCTATTCGGGCGAGATCGCCGGGGACGCAAAGGCGTTACTAGCGGAGGTAAAAAAGCGCGGCCTCGAAGGTTTGATCGGGAAACTGCGCGACTCAGCTTACGAACCGGGACGCCGCAGCGGCACCTGGATCAAACTCAAGTGCGTGAGCGAACAGGAGTTTGTCATCGCGGGCTACACGCCACCGAGCGGATCGCGGAAATATTTCGGGGCGATTCTGGTCGGTTATTATGAAGGGGGTTCTTTGAAGTTCGCCGGCAAAGTTGGCACCGGCTTCAACGCGAAATCGTTGGCGATGTTGCACAAGAAATTTCAAGCGGAAGCGCACGATGATTGTCCGTTTGTTGATCTTCCATCGAAGGAAGGTGGCCAGTGGGCGCAAGGCATCACGCCTTCAGTGATGAAGAAGATGCATTGGGTAAACCCAAAACTTGTTGCGCAAATTAAGTTTTCCGAGTGGACCCGCGACGGCAAACTGCGTCAGCCGGTGTTCCTCGGACTGCGCGAGGACAAAGACGCGCGCGAAGTCACTCGGGAAAGCTGAATCGCTGGCGTGCCGTTCAGCCCCGGTCCGGCAGGGCTGCGATTGGTTCGACTGCTTGTCGATCCTTGATCGGCCGAAAGATGATCCACACGCCCGCGAGCACAAAGCCGGCTCCCAAGAGGAACAGCGGGGAAAACTTTTCGCCGCCCGCTAACCAACCGAGCACGACCGCGCCCGGCGGAGTAATTAATGAGATCGTTTGCAGATTCGTGACGCTCATCCGCGGTAAAAGCCAGTAGAGCAGTAGGAACGTGAGCGCCGAGCCGATCACTGCCAGGTAAAGCAAGCAAAAGATCGACGCCGTGCTCCAGTGAAAGCGAATTGGGTTTCCTTCAAACGTGAAGCCGATCACGACCAGCGGTGCGCTGCCAAAGATCATCTGCCACGCCGCAATCATGGCTGGAGCTAAGCGGAGACCGCGACGTTTGATCAGGATATTCGAGAAAGCGGCGCCGGCCGCGCCGAAGACAATCCCGAAGCCGCCCCAGAAAGCCAGGATTCCGCTGCGATCAAGCAAGCGGCCGCAGATCAGCGCCACGCCGCCGAGGGCGAGCAATGCGCCTGCGACGCGTTGCCAGCGCAGCGGTTCGTCCGGCAGGAGCCGGTGCGCAAAGAGCATTCCGAATATCGGAATAGTCGCCTGCAAGACGGCCGCCAACCCGGATGCGACGTACAATTCACCCCAAAAGAGCAGGGGATAATTCAGGCCGAACATGAGCAGACCGGTGAACGCGAGAAGGAAAAAATCGGATCGGCGTAACGGAAGGAGCCGTGCCCGGCCGAGTGTCACCGCGACGAGGACGGCGATCGCTATCACAAAACGAATGGCGACGAATGAAATCGGCGGCAGATCGCGCAGCCCGATTTTGATCGCGAGCCAAGTCGAGCTCCAGACGACGCACAGGACGATGTAAGCAGCAGCGATGGCAAGCTTCTTTGAGTGAGTCGGCATGGTTGATACTTTGCCGCCTCGGGGCGCGCGGATTACGAGCGCATTGTTGCATCGAGATTGCAAACGATTACCGCTGCGGAGAGCGGCTTTATAGCAGCCCGTCTGCATCAGCTCTGGAGACGCGCGCCCTCGCGCTGCGGTCATCAGTGAAGGACGCGAGGATCGTCGCGATCGTTTATTTCTTTGAGCTCTTCGGTGCCAGATCGGCGACGATCTTCTCAAAGCGCGGGTCGCCGCGCAGCGCGTCCCAGTAAGGATGTAGCTTCAAGTTGCCGTAGCTCAAGGTACTGGGAATTTGCAGCGTTGCCTGGATTTGCTGAATGGCGCGGTCTTTCTCGCCGCACCAAGCGTAGATTACCCCCAGATATTTCATCACTTCGGCCCCGTCGATCGAGTCTTTGGTGATGGGCAGTAGCTCGACGGCGTGCAGTCCCTCGCGCAGTGCATCTTCTTTCTGGCCGAGCGCGGCGTCGGTTAGCCCGAGGACCGTTACCCCTGGACCATAATCGGGTTGCTCTTTCACGCTGTTTGCGACTTCCTCGCGCGCTGCAAGGAACGCTGCTCGCGCGGCAGCGGCATCACCGCGTGCACGCGCGGCTAGGCCCTCGCACCAGGAGCGCGGAAAATTCAAATCGACCGATGTGCCGCTCGGCGGCATGGCGGCCAGAGCTTGTGCAACCGCCACCGGATCCCGTTCGCACAGCCCGAAGTAAAACCATTGCGCCGCGACGTCCGGTGCTTTTGCTGGATCTTCGGCCACGATCTTTCGGATGATTTCGTGTAATGGTCGTGTATCAGCTTTCCATTCAAGATCGACAAGCGCACGGGTGACCCGCGTGTCCAAGTCGCGCGGGATCAGCTCGAGAGCGCGATCCAGCGCGGCAGCCATGGCGGGAAACTGGCGGAATTCCTGATAGCTGAGCGCGATCTGTTGCAGCATGAAAAAGTTGCGCGGATCGAGCTCGAGCGCACGCTGTAGGCTGCGGGCTGATTCGTTCCAGAGCCCCTGGCGCCGATCCATGTAGCCGGTGAGCTCGAAGCTTTCCGAGTTGTTCGGCAGCGCGCGCTGCGCGAGTGCGAGTTCGTTCCGCGCGCGGTCGTAATCGAGATAACAGCGGTAGAAGAAATTCGCATGTGCAAAATGAGTCTCTCCAGCGTCAGGGCGCAGGCGAACGACCGCTTGCAGTGCCACGTCGGCCGCGGCTACACGCGCCGGCGTATGGTCGAGTCCAAAAAAGTAAAGATATCCGTGTGCCGCCGATAACTCGCAATAAGCAAGATAAAAATTCGGGTCGCGTGCGATTGCCTGTTCAAGTAGCTGAACAGCTTCACGCAATTTCTCATTGATTTGACCGTTGAGAGAGATGGTTGCGATCAGCGCCTTTGCACGTACGTAAAGGCCATACGCAACCAGGTCTTTGGTGGGCTGTTCAGCGATCGCCGCTTTTTCTTTTGGCGAGACATTGGCTCGCAGCTCGGCGAGAATCCGCTGAACAACTTCATTTTGGATAGCAAACACGTCGGCAACGTTGCGCTCATACGTCTGCGACCAGAGACGGCCACCGAAGCGGGCATCGGTCAGCTGAGCGGCGACACGGACCTTGTCACCCGCCGGGCGCACGCTTCCCTCGACTACGTAAGCGACGCCGAGACTATCAGCGATTTCGCGAAGGTTACGCGTGCTGCCAGCAGCATAGCCGTTGACCGAAGTTCGGCTGATAACCTTGAGATCGGCCACTTTCGACAGCGCGCTGAGAATTCCACCCTGGACACCGTCGGCGAGGAAGGCGTTTTCCTGACCTTCGCTTAGGTTTTCGAACGGCAGCACCGCGATACTTTTATCCGGTAGCGGCTTTGGATTGCTCGTTTCCGTCGGCGTATTGGAGCTAAGTAACTGCGGAGCGAGCTGCCGCGACAGGTACCAGAAGCCAAACCCGAGACCGATGGCCACCGCGGCTAACAACCCGATCATTAACAATGGGTTACTTCGACGACCGGCTGCAAAATCGCTGTCCATCATCGGTGAGGAGTCCGGTTTGGTGCTGTTGAGATCAGCTGGCGCTTGGGTTCGCTCGAGCTCAGGGGTCGACAGATTCATTTGGTTCGGGAGGTAACTGCTGGGGATGCTCTTGGTTCGAATTCAGCCGGCCACTGTGTGGCCAGGAGGCGGTTAATACGCTTAAAGCAAAATACGTTCCACCAACAGGAGTCTCTCCTGACGAGTACTCCCGCGTTTCAGCGCGCCGGAAAAGCTTCCCATTTGACAGAATTTTTTCCGCTCGGCTCGAAAGTAGCTCTCCTTGCTCAACATCCGGAAGTGAGTGCGTTCATAGGGGAGCTGCGCGACCGGCCTGTCCGGCAAAAAATCACGCTCGCGATTATGGGGATCGCTGGCGTGGTGCTCTTGCTTGCTTTCTTCGCTCTGTTCTGGTTCGAGGCGTACACATTGCGGCAGCGTTCCGCTCACGAACTCGCCGTCGTTGGCGATATCACTGCCCATAACTGCGCTGCCGCCGTGATGTTTAAGGACGAGGATGCGGCCGCCCAAATCCTCGATGGCCTCAAGACGATGCCGCAAATCGTGAGCGCGCGGCTTGAGCTGAACGATCAACAGCGGTTGGCCTTTTTTGGAGCCGCAAAGGAGGAAGCTGATATACGGACCCTGGGGCTGAGATCGGGCATTCGGATCAACGGCGATCGTATCGTCCTCGCCCAGCCGGTTAAAGTTAACGCTAAAACAGAAGGGACTCTATACCTGTTAGCAGACCTGCACGCCACGACGGCGCAGCTGTTGAAGCTCTACGCCGGAAGCTTTGCTCTGGTTCTGCTTGCCTCGCTCGTGGTGGCCTTCGTTCTCTCAAGTCAGTTTCTGCACTTCATCACCGATCCAATTCTCCAACTCGCGCGGACGGCGCGTCGAATCGCCGGGAACAAGGACTACTCGGTTCGCGCAACGAAGTTTTGTGCCGATGAAGTGGGCGTTTTGACGGATGCCTTCAACCAAA
This sequence comes from Chthoniobacterales bacterium, assembly GCA_035639455.1. GTDB lineage: Bacteria > Verrucomicrobiota > Verrucomicrobiia > Chthoniobacterales > UBA10450 > AV17. Next base: position 31,827 of record DASQXY010000030.1, read on the forward strand.
TGCTGGCTCAAATCCAGTCCCAAGACAGCGCGTTGCGCCAGGCGGAAGAAAGATATCGTGGAATTTTTGAGAATGCGGTAGTCGGCATTTACCAGACGACAGTCGAGGGTCGGTATTTAGCGGCAAATGCAGCGGAGGCTCGGATTTTCGGCTACGACTCGGTCGAGGAGTTGATGGCCAGCGATCTCGACCTGAATCGAAGTTGTTACGTCGAGCCGAGGCGCCGTAAGGAGTTCATCGATCTCGTTAATAAGAAGGGGTTTGTTTCCCGGTTTGAATCTGCAATTTGGCGCAAGGATGGCAGCATCGTCTGGATTGCAGAAGAGGCGCGCGCTCTTCGTGACACGACTGGAAAGTTGATTGGCTTCGAGGGGATGAACATCGACATCACAGAGCGAAAGCGAGCCGAGGAAGAGAGCACGCTCATGCACACGACTACACTCGCGATCAGTGAGTCGACGGACTTCAAAACGGCTCTCGCGGCCGTGTTGCAGAACCTGTGTGAGACTACCGGTTGGCTGCTTGGTCAGGCTTGGGTCCCGCGGGCAGACGGCAGCGTTCTGGAATGCATAGCAGCCTGGGCCCAAAACGATGCGGCCATGGAAAAATTCCAGCGGGCGAGTGAGGGCCTCACCTTTCCTCGCGGCGTCGGCCTGCCGGGCCGCATTTGGGCGTCGAAACAACTCGCGTGGATCCACGATGTGACCGTTGATGCGAATTTCCCGCGTGCGGCGGATGCGCGCGAAGCCGGGCTGAAAGCCGCCGTGGGCATTCCAGTGATGACTGAGGAAGAAGTCGTCGCGGTCCTTGAATTCTTTGTGCACGATTCGCGCCGTGAAGACGAACGATTCGTCAAACTCATCTCATCCGTCGTGATTCAACTGGGTCACGTTGTGCAACGCAAACGGCTGGAGGAATCGTTGCGCGAAAGCGAGAGCAAACTGACCGAGGCACAACACATCGCGCACCTCGGCCATTGGGAGCGCGACCTGATTTCGGGTCGCATTATCTGGTCGGACGAAACCTACCGCGTGTTCGGTGTCTCTCCCGAAGAAAAGATCATTGGGTTTTCGCGCGTTGAGCAACTGATTCATCCCGAAGACCGACAAAAGGTGCTCCAAGCGTTCACGAAGGCCACTCGCGGCGGCGCCCGTTACGATGTCGAATACCGTATTGTGTGGCCGAATAACGAGGTGCGTTTTGTCCATAGCCAGGGCGATATGATTTGCGACGAATCCGGTCAGCCGCGGCGGATGTTTGGCACGGTGCATGATATTACGGAACGCAAACGTGCCGAGGAAGCGCTCGGTCGCGCCGAACAAAAGTACCGCGACATGTTTGAAAATGCGATTGAAGGAATTTTCCAAACGACGCCCGATGGCAGGTATCTCAGTGTCAACCCGGCGCTCGCGCGCATGTATGGCTACGATTCGCCCGAGGAATTAACGCGCAGCGTGACCGATATCGGGAAGCTCATTTACGTGAATCCTGAGCGGCGCATCGAGTTCAAGCGGCTGATCGAAACCCACGGCTTCATCGAGGACTTTGAATACCAGGTATACCGCAAGGATGGTCGCAAAATCTGGCTGTCGGAGAATGCCCGCGCCGTCCGCGACGGTAAAGGAACGGTGCTTTACTACGAAGGGGCAGTGCAGGACATCACCGAGCGCAAACGGGTCGATGAAGTTGAGCGGGTGAGTCGGGCAAAGAGCGAGTTTCTTTCTCGGATGAGTCACGAATTACGCACACCGCTCAATGCCATCTTAGGCTTCGGACAATTGCTCGAGCGGCAGAGTGCAAACGAAGTCCAGCGCACGCGAGTGCGCCACATCCTCACTGCCGGCCGGCACCTGCTCGATCTGATCAATGAGATCCTCGACATTAGCCGGATTGAAGCCGGACGATTGCAGTTGTCTCTCGAGCCGGTTCGCATCGCCGACGCCATTGCCGAAGCTGTCGAGTTAATGCGGCCTCTGGCCGCGGAGCATCAGACGACCCTCTCAGCGCCCTCAACACCCGATCAAAGTGTCTACGTCATGGCGGATCGCCAGCGGCTGAAACAAGTCCTGCTCAATTTGTTGACCAATGGCGTGAAATACACTCCGCGGGGAGGTGAGGTGGCGATCTCGTTTGAGCGATCCGCTCCGGACAGTGCCCGAATTATCGTGACCGACACCGGGCCCGGTATTCCGAGCGATAAAATCTCACGCTTGTTTACGGCTTTCGATCGCCTCGGGGCAGAACAATCGGGAGTGGAAGGCACCGGGCTCGGCCTCGCTCTTAGTCAACGGCTCATGCAGGCGATGCATGGCTCAATCGGCGTTGAGAGTACGCCTGGCCAGGGCAGCAGATTTTGGGTCGAACTGCCCTGTACGAAATCGCCCCTGGAAAGGATTGCAAAGACCGCGCGCCCGGAAGGCGCACGCCTGTCCGGGAGAGAACGTACTATTCTCTATGTCGAAGATAATCTTTCGAACCTCACCCTAATCGAACAAATGCTGGCCGAAGAGCCGCAAATTACGCTGATCACAGCCATGCAAGGCCGCCTTGCGCTCGATCTCGCGCGACAACATGCGCCGGATCTCATTCTGCTCGATCTGCATCTTCCAGATATGCCCGGCTGGGAGGTACTTGCGGAATTGCAGCGGCACAATGCAACCCGGGGTATACCAGTTGTAGTGATCAGTGCCGACGCCACTTCCCGGCAAATCAAACGACTGATGTCTGCCGGCGCCCGCTCTTATCTGACCAAGCCGATCGACGTCGTTGAGTTCTTCCACGCGATTGAAACCACCGGTGCGCGAAACGGCAAGGCTCCCGCTGAAGCCACGACAAGTAATATCGCCCAGCCAACCCAAGCATGACCACATCATTATTCGGAATGCACCAGCCCTGGCATTGTGACGTGAGCGCATTGTTCAAGATGAAGATTCTCATCATTGACGATGAGCCGACGAATGTGGCGTTACTCCAGGACATGCTTTCGGAGGCGGGCTACGCACGGGTGAAGTCAATCACCGACTCGCGCATCGCGCTTGAGACCTGCGCCGCGTTCAATCCCGATCTGGTCCTGCTTGATTTAATGATGCCGCATGTCGACGGCTTCGCCATTCTCGATTCGCTGCGAGCGGCGCCGTCAGACATATTTTTGCCGGTAATTGTGTTGACGGCGGACGTAACTGAAGAGACCAAGCGTCGTGCTCTCTGTGCCGGCGCGACGGAGTTCCTGGTCAAACCATTCGACCAATTCGAGGCCCTTCTGCGCATCGCTAACGCCCTCGAGACGCGACGTCTGCACATTCTACTCGATAATCAACGCGCGGCGTTCGAAGACGCGGTACGCGCGCGAAGTCTCGAATTGCGCGAAGCGCACTCCAATCCGTAAGTCGCAGCGCGACTCGCTCCAACGCGAGCTTTGCATCTTGTTCCACGGGCGAGTTGCGTTACCGTGGTGCAGATGAAATTCAAAGTGATCGTCACGCCAAAGAAGGCGGTGCTCGATCCTCAAGGCAACGCGGTCCGCGACGCGATGCGCCATTTGGGTATGCCGCAGGTGCAAAGCGTGCGCGTGGGCAAATACATGGAGATCGATGTCAAAGCTGAAGATGTCGAGCTTGAAAAGCGCTTGCACGGCTTGTGCCGCGATTTGCTTTCCAATCCGGTCATCGAAGACTACGAGCTTGAGAAAGTGGAAAGCCGAACGTGAAAGCGCTGCGTTATTTCTTCTGCATCGTGTTGCCACCGGTCGCCGTTCTGATGACAGGCCGGATTGGCAGTTTTTTTCTCAGTTTGCTGCTCACGTTGCTGGGGTGGATTCCGGGAATCATCCATGCGGCGCTGGTGGTGAACGACTATCATGAAGAGCAACGCGCCGCACGACAGGCAGTGGCGCGCGCAATATGAAATTTGCCGTTATCCAATTTCCTGGTTCCAATTGCGACCAGGATTGCGTTTCATCCATCAACGGCATCGAGGGACTCCGCGCGGACTTCGTCTGGCATAAGGAAACTTCACTCCGAGACTACGACGCAATCGTATTACCGGGAGGTTTTGCCTACGGCGACTACTTGCGTTGCGGGGCGATCGCCCGCTTTTCGCCAATTATGCGCGCCGTGGTGAGCGACGCGCGCGCGGGTAAACTTGTCCTCGGCACCTGCAACGGCTTCCAGATCCTTTGCGAAGCGGGCCTGCTGCCGGGAGCGCTGGTGCGAAATCAGTCACTCCGGTTCGTGTGCGACATGGTCTTCACGCGCGTCGAAGTAGCTGATTCCGCTTTCACCCACGGCTGTTCCGAAGGGACGCTCTTGCGTTTGCCCATTGCTCATGGCGAAGGCCGTTTCTTTGCGGATCCCGAAACACTGCGGCGGCTAAATGACAATCGACAACTCGTTCTCCGCTACGCCGACCGACACGGTCGCATCGTTCCGGAAGCGAATCCGAATGGTTCACTTGAGAATATTGCCGGGATTTGCAATCGAGAGGGCAACGTATTCGGGCTTATGCCGCACCCCGATCGCGCGACAGACGAGCGTCTAGGCAGTGCCGATGGCGTGAAGATTTTCCGCTCGATGATCAAGACGATTGCGGCGCACCGCGCCCGCGCGGCGTAACATCGAAAAAGTGAGCTTGTTTGTCACCGGCACCGACACCGGTGTTGGCAAAACCCATACGATTATACAGCTATTGCGTTTGTTGCGCCGGTCCGGCGTGTCTTGTGCAGGGTTTAAACCGATCTGCTGTGGTGATCGCAATGACGCGGAGCAAATCGTTCGTGCTAGCAATGCTTCGCTGACGATCGACGACATAAATCCCATTTGGCTGAAGGCGCCGCTTGCACCGCTGCCGGCCGCGCGAATTGAAAACGTTAGCGTCGAGATCGACCAGATTTTTGGGGCATTCAGTTCGCTCCGGGCTCGAGTTGAGGTTGTCATTGTAGAAGGTGTCGGCGGCTGGCTGGTTCCGATTCGAAGCGATTACTTCGTCAGCGACCTTGCTGCCGAGATGAGCTTACCGGTGCTAGTTGTGGCGATGAACCGCCTCGGCTGCCTCAACCATACGTTTCTGACAGTGAAAAGCGTGCAGGAGCGCGGCCTTTGCTGCGTGGGCGTTTCGTTGAACGAAATCCCTGGCGCGAATGATCTCGCGATCTGCAGCAACGCCGATGTTTTGCGCGAGTTTCTCGACGTCCCCGTTTTGCCGGCCTGCAGTGTTCAAGCGTCCGAGCTATCGCCAATTTGGCAACAGACGCTCGGCGTCACCAGTCAGACCTGACTGTTTCGCCTGTAAACACAAGTGTAAGTAAAGTTTACACGAGTCCGTGGCATTTCTCTCGGTTGCCCTCGTGAAAATCGGCTGGCACTGCCGTTGCTAACTCCGCTGCCAACAAAAGCCCCACTACTATGCTACTTCAAAAAACCCTGCACATGAGTCAGCCGCTCGCTGAGTGCAAAGCGCGCTTGGCCAGCATCCAATCGTATCGCCGCCAGTTTGTGATGGTCACAAAAGCAACCGTGACCTCGTCGAAGACCGTCGACTTCAGCTTTCGCGGTCCATTTGGTTTCGAGGCAAACACAGTAGTGCTGGCGGTCGACAATGAATTGCCCGACCAATACGCGTTCGAGTCGGTCGGCGGCAATATCGAACTGGTGGGTCTCGTGGATTTTGCCGAGATTCGCCCCAACTGCACTGAAATCACGCTGGCCGTGCAGTACGAAATCAAGAACAAGCTTTTTGCTTGGCTCGATGGGCATTTGCGTTTCGTCGACGCGTTCGTGAATGCCGAACTGCGCAGCATTCGATCGCACTTCGAAGCGATCGCGATGCCCTATGTCGATCGTGCGCCGATGCTGCCCATGTTCGAAGCGGCGGCTGCGTAAAGATCGAGAACTACTCCGCAACGAGCACGGACGCGAAAAGCGTTCGTGCTCGTTGTTGTCCACGGGAATCAGGCAATCCGCACAGCGTGCGTTTTATCGAGCCGGAGAATCTGGCCGTGGCGCACTGGAACCCTGGTTTTCGGATTCGTAATTTTTTGTCCGTCAAGCTGCACGCTGCCCTGTTTAATTAGGCGGCTGGCTTCGGCCCGCGATTTCGTTAGCCCAAAAGCCTGCGCGTACGCGTTCACGACAAGGGCAACGGCGGTATCCTCCGGCGCGGCGCTGAAAACGGGCAGGTCCGCCGCTTCCAGGCGTTTTTCACTAAAGCGGGTGTTCCATTCATCGAGCGCGGCTTTCGCCGCCACTGTCGAGTGATAAGTCTGCACAAGCTCAAACGCGAGCTGCTTTTTCGCCTCCATTGGATGTACATCGCGTGCGAGTTCGTGACCAAGTAAAAGCGGATAGTAGCGCGTCATCAGTTCATCAGAAATACTCATTAACTTCCCGAACATCTCGCCCGGTGGCTCGTTGACAGCGACGAAGTTGTCGAAGCTCTTGCTCATCTTTCTCGTGCCGTCGAGCCCCTCGAGGATTGGCAAAAGGAAAGCGACCTGCTGCGCCAGCCCTTCGTCCCGTTGGAAGTCGCGGCCGATCAAAATATTGAAAAGCTGATCGGTTCCGCCGAGCTCGACGTCGGCTCGTACCATCACGGAGTCCCACCCCTGCATGATCGGATACTGAATTTCATGCGCGTGAATCGGTTGCTCGTTCGCAATTCGCTCGTGAAAATCATCGCGTTGCACCATCTGCTGAAGCGTGACCCGGCTGTTCAATCGGATCACGTCTTCAAAAGTCATTTTGCGAAACCAGTCGCCATTGAAGACAATCTCGGTGCTCTTCTCGTCGAGAATCTTGAACGCCTGCTCACGGTATGTTTCGGCGTTCGCCGCCACCATCTCACGTAACAACTGCGGCCGCGTGGCTGAACGCCCACTCGGGTCGCCGATCATGCCCGTGAAGTCGCCGATAATCAGAACGGCCTGATGTCCGAGATCCTGAAACTGCCGGAGCTTCCGTAGCACAACGGTGTGGCCGAGATGAATATCAGGTGTGGTTGGGTCAACACCGAGCTTGATGCGCAAGGGGCGGCCGAGCGCGAGCTTCTCGCGCAATTCGGCTCCGCTGATGATTTGTGCAGCACCCTGCTTCAGCAACCCAAGCGCCTCATCCGCTTCCATGGCGCAAATTGTAGAGGCCGCCGTTCCGGCGGCAAAGTCGCTTACTTGTTTTTGTTCAGCAATTCACGCACATCGTCGATCGTCATCGGCGCGTTTTGTCGGTCTAACGACTTCTGGCTTTTGCCGCGGCCAAGAAATGGCCGCTCCCCGGCGTAATTGCGACTGGCGACAACTTTGCGCGCGTCATGCGTCTCGCGAACGCCGCGGGCGCGCGGCGTCACTGGTGTAGTGGAAATCTGTTGAATTTGGCTGCGCGCGTCGGTAACCGCAGTTTTCTGAGCGGCAAAGCTGCGCGAGGTGAATTGGCCGGCCGCGAATTGCCGCGTTCCAGCGTAACTCCTCGGCGCGGCTTTTTGCTCAAAATAAAACGTGTCGACATGCGCCGGTCGGTCGGCCGCTTTTCTGTCGTTCGTGAATTTCTTGTTCTGCGCCGGATTCGCAAGACTCATGTCCGGATTGAGCAGGCGATCGATCAGCTTACGTTCCTGATCCTGAGCGCGAACCGTCGACACTACAGCAACGGCGCAGATTAGAAAGAAAAACCACCGCACGTTCACCACAATGCCAACTTTGCGGCGCGTTTGTAAAGGAGATTGCGTTACAGCGCTGCGCGCAATCGGTTTGCGCCAGGGGGCGGACTGACGCGGCCATTCAAGATATCCGTCGCCGTCACCGACCGTCGGTAGTAGCGCGCATTGGCCGCCGTGCGCGTCACGATCACCGCGCCTTCGAGCGACACGCCAGCGAATAGACCTTTGCTCCGGCTGTATGTGTAGACGGCGGCAGTTGGCGCAACGCTGGCTTGCAAATCGCGTCCGACCGGGCCCGCTGCCGCGCTCACGTCTGCGCCGAGCGTGACGTTTCCATCGCGCGAAAACGCCCGCACGGCGGCCCGATCGTTTAAGACCAAGACGAAATCGGTCACTTCTGCGCCGACCTGCAATCCCCAGCCGGCACCACCCGTGCCGATGAACGACGGGCCCGACCAGCGGTTGTGATCGACCCGCGCGACGACTACGCCGTGTCCGGCCTTGCCGCTGAAGACGAACCCCGCCTTGACCACTATCAGCACCGCCAAACCACGCGCCTGCTGCAGCACCGCGCGAGGAATCTGTTGTTCAGGCATCGAGCGGAATTCGCGAATGGTCCGCGCGGAGCGATCGACAATTTCCTGCTCACTGGCAGCGGCAGCGGTTTGTAGCCACAGTGGCAAAAACAACACGCTCAACATGAAATTTTTCATCGCGACATAACTAGTTCGTGGGTTCAAATTGGGCCGGACGTGTCGCGGCAGCGCCCATGCAAACCGACGCCGAGTTCATGCGCGAAGCCCTCCGATTAGCGCACAAAGCATATGACGCTGAGGAAGTGCCCGTCGGCGCCATCGTTGTGCGCGATAGCAGGATAATCGCGCGTGCCTACAATCAGATCGAGTTGCTCAAAGATGCCACCGCGCATGCCGAGATGCTCGCCCTTACTCAAGCGGAAGCAGCTGTGGGCGATTGGCGACTCACCGACTGCGATCTCTACGTGACTAAAGAACCCTGCGCGATGTGTGCCGGCGCGATCCTGCACGTCCGCGTTCGCCGAGTCATCTTCGGTTGCCCCGATAAACGTGGCGGCGCGGCCGGAAGCGTAATCAACCTGCTTCAGATCCCGGCGTTCAATCATCAGTGCGCCATCACGTCAGGCGTGCTGCAAAGCGAATGCGCCGCCATCCTTCAGGATTTCTTTCGCAAGCAGCGAAATCGAAACTAAAACCTGAGATTTCGAGCGCCTTCGACTAGTCTCGACCGCCGACATACGAGCAGGCGTCCGGGAAATCTTCGAAATTTGTGATGTGAGGAAGTTCTAGGATTGGTGCGACAAAACCATCGCCGGGAAATCCATTCGGCAGTCCACCATCGAAGAACGCCAGATTTGGCTGGAGGAATTCTGAATCTTCGGTGCTGCATACGCCATCGATTCCGCTGCCCATCTTCACGTCCACTGTGCCTCGGAAAACGGCATTATGAAACTCGAGCAAATCGTCGCCGCTACCGGCGCCGACGCTGAAGCTATCTTTGAAGTCCGGCCGTTTATAACCATTCGGCGTCTGCACGCCGTCGATAAGAATAACGTCATCGCCCTCGTCAGTGTGGATCTGAGTGTTACCCCGTACGGTCACGCCGAATAGCTCGACCGTGTCATCGCCCGATCCAGTATTGATCCTCAAATTACGGGCGATGACTGCTACTCCTGGCGTTATTTCGACCCGCACAAAATCCTTGCCCTCATTCATCGCGATTATGATGTCGCCGGTTACGCCGTCGGCATCCACGCGCCCGGAGCTGCCGTTAACTGTTGTGTCAGCCCGTCCATTGACAACTACCGTCTGACAACACTCTTGGATTACGATGATGTTATTATCCTGATTATCGCCGGTGAGAATGAGGTCTCCGTTCTGCACTTGCAGATGTACGTTACCTGCTGCGTGTGCGGTGGTGGGCTGGTTAAGCGCCAGCGCGCAGATGAAAGAGCCAATGATGCCGAATAAGGCGGGATAGTTCAGCATTTGCAT
>DASQXY010000031.1:0-13948 GCA_035639455.1 Chthoniobacterales bacterium
TCAGGCGTTCTTACTGCGCCTACGATGTCGGTAGCGAGCCGTTGATCGGGCTGCCGCGGGTGCGCCGGCGAAACGAATGTTCCGGAAGTCGCGAGCGCGCCTTCAAGCCACAGGTTTGAGCCGAAGTCCTGCCCGACCAGCGCAGGCAAGGCCGGCACAGAAGCAATCAGGCGGCCCTCAGCATCCGCCAAAAACATCCCGTCGATCCGCGGATGTGAAAAGAACGCCTGATTCAGCCACTGCTGTCCGACAGCCGTCGCGTTCGGAGCCGTAAGAGTTTGCGCGACGTCGGGAAGCGTCTGGTAATACTCGATCAGACTACCTTTGTTCGCGAGATCGTCCCCGACGAGGTGCGCAATTAATTGCACGAACGTCTGGCGGTCGCGCAGAATTTTCGATTCGAGTGTGTTTGAAAGAATCGTGTAGGAAACAAACAGAGTCAGGACCGCCGGCACCCAGCCGGCCAACAAAATCGGGAAGACGGTGTTGAACCCGCGGAAGCGATCACGCGTCCGCTGCACGAAACTGTCTCGCCACTGCATACGGTTGGGGCCAGCAAGATAGCATATCAGCAAGCGTTTTGCCGTGGAGTTCGACGTCTTATTCACCGGCAACCGCGGGCGAGAACCACTCGATCGGAACGCGTCGGAATTACCAGCGACTTGCGTGGCGGATGTCGCCTTGCTCACCGAGGCAAGCCGGCATTTTTTGATTTGACGCCTACGCCGGAAGCGGCATCATGTCGCCCTTGCTGCGTTAATCCACGGACAGCTTGCGGTAGACCCATGCAAGGAAGCCTCGGTCATCTGATTTGGACGATTTCCTATTTAACCGTTCTGCTCGGTCTGTCGGCTTACGGCGTCCATCGTTACTTTATAATCTACCTGTTCCTAAAACATCGAAAGCGCGCGCCAGTTCCGGCCGGTCAGTTTAAAGAGCTGCCGAAGGTCACGATGCAGCTGCCAATTTTCAACGAAGTCTATGTCGTCGAGCGTTTGCTGCGCTCGGTTAGTGCACTCGATTATCCACGTGACCGTCTCCAAATCCAAGTGCTGGACGATTCGACCGATGACACACGCGAGATGACTGCAAATCTCGTCGGTGAGCTGCGCGATCGTGGTTTCAACGTCCAGCTAATCCACCGCGTCGATCGCACCGGCTTTAAGGCTGGCGCCCTGGCCATCGGGCTTGATTCCGCCGACGGCGAGTTTCTCTGCATTTTGGATGCGGACTTTGTCCCGCAACCGGACCTGCTCAAGCGCACGATCCATTTCTTTAGCGATCCGAAGATTGGCATGATCCAGACTCGCTGGGGCCATCTCAACCGCGGCTACTCGTTACTCACGCGTGTGCAGGCGATGTTCCTCGACGGGCATTTGCTTCTGGAACAGACGGCCCGCAGTCGCAGCGGGCGGTTCTTCAATTTCAATGGCACGGCAGGCTTGTGGCGTCGCTGTTGCATCGAGCAGGCCGGCGGTTGGCAGCACGACACGTTGTGCGAAGACCTCGATCTCAGTTACCGTGCGCAGCTCGCCGGCTGGCGCTTCATTTTCCTCCCTGACGTTGTCACGCCGGCGGAGTTGCCGGTCGATATGAACGGCTTCAAATCACAGCAGCATCGCTGGACGAAAGGTTCGATTCAAAGCTGTAAAAAACTGTTGCCGACCATCTGGCGCAGCAAGCTGCCATTTTTCATCAAAGTCGAAGCCACTTGCCACCTCATGTCGAACTTCGCTTACCTGCTCCTCGCGTGTCTGTGCGTGCTGCTGCATCCATCGGTCGGTGGGCCGCAAGGCGGTTGGCTGCGCACTTTGCTAATCGACGTCCCAATCTTCATAGCCGCGTCCGTCTCAGTCGCGGTGTTTTACATTTGTGCACAACGCGAGCTTCACCCGCGGAGTTGGATGAAGGAGATCCTTTTCTTGCCGTGTTTACTCGCCCTCGGCATCGGGCTTTCGCTTAACAACGCGCGTGCTGTTTTGGAAGCGCTGGTTAACCACAAGTCCGATTTCACCCGTACGCCGAAGTACGGCATAGAGCGCAAGTCGCAACCCTGGCGCACCTGCAAATACAAGCCGCTACAATCAATGTTGCCGCTCGCTGAGATGGCGTTTGCGATTTACTTTACCTATTTCGTCGGGTTCGCCATTGTCCATCGACAATTTCTCTCCGTGCCGTTCTTGTTGATGTTTCAAGGCGGATTCTTTTACGTCGCTATGTCATCACTGATGGCATGGTGGCCGAAGTTCATGTTCGGTGGAGCGCGTGACGCCTCCCCAGTTCCGGCGTGAGAAGCGCACGTTTTCTGCTAGAATACCGGCCTATGTTCCGCCGCCTAGCGGTATCTTGGTGCCTGTTTGTTGCGCCAACCTGGCATGCGTTCGCTCAATTCAATACTGCTGATCGCGTCATTGTTAGCGTTCGTGATCAGAAGCTAATGCTCGTGCAAAATGGGTTTGCCGTTGTGACCTATCCCGTTTCGACTTCGAAATTTGGATTGGGCGATGGCTGGGGCAGCCTAACTACTCCGCTAGGATTGTTACGGGTCGCGCAAAAAATCGGCGATCACGCGCCAACTGGAGCTGTTTTCCACAAGCGCCGTTGGACCGGTGAGATTCTCGCGCCCAATGCGCCGGGTCGCGACCCGATCACTACTCGCATCATCTGGTTGCGTGGACTCGAGGCTGGCAATGCGCACGCCTTCAGCCGCTGTATCTACATCCATGGCACGCCACAAGAAAACATCATCGGGCGACCCGCCAGCTACGGTTGTATCCGGATGAAGTCGAGCGACGTCACCGCCCTTTACGACCGGCTGCCCATCGGTGCGCTCGTGCAAATCGTGCCGGATGGTTTGCCGAAAATCGCAAAAGCGCCTCGCAATCTGCAGCCTGCTAACCAGCAGCCGATTGTATCGACCGACACCAAACCCGCCGGTGTTCCGCAGGGCAAATCCCGCTCAAGTCCGCTGCTCGCCTCGTCGCGAGGTGGCGCGTGATTGCTGCGCGACCGCGGAAGATCGACATCTTGACAACCGAGCGGGTCGCCGCGACCCTGAAAACCCCGGGAATTTTCAGGGATGGCGAACACAAGATCGGCAGCTAAACGCGCCCGGCAAAGCGCCGGACGCGCTCTTCGTAATCGCAGCGTACGCGCCAAACTGCGCACGCTGCAGCGCCGCGCCCGTGCCGCCGCGCAACCGACGGCGGATCAAATTCGTAAGCTCATTTCGGCGATCGACAAGGCGGCGAAGCGCGGCGTCATCCATCGCAACGCTGCCAGTCGTCGCAAAGCGCGCCTTAACAGATTGATCGCGGCATCGAATGTAACCAAGTGATGGAGTAATGGGGGTGATGTTCTCACTCCCGCCCGGCAGAGCGGCAATACTCCAGTACTCGAGCACTCGTCTGAAATTTGCATATCGCAGCGCCCGACTAAGTTTCTACCGATGATTCCCGCCATTGTTCTCATGGTCGTTGCCGTTGCCTATCGCATCACTATCGGCCTGCTCATCGTCGATTCGGGCGCGACCTGGCTCTCGAATTTCGTGCCGTTTGCTGCACTGGCGCTCTGCGGCGCGGCGTATTTTCCCGGGAAACTGAAGTTCGTCCTTCCACTTGGTGCGCTCTTCATATCCGACTTGGTTTTGAATTATAATTACGGCGCGTCGCTTGTGGACCCACACACGGCTTCGCGCTACTTCGCGCTCGCGCTCGTCGGTCTGCTCGGTTACGCGCTGCGCAATCGGGCATCGCTCAAAACCCTCCTGCCGGCTTCGCTCACTGGATCGACAATCTTTTATGTCATCACGAATGTGTTTGCTTGGCTGAGCGACCCCGGATACGCGAAAACGCCTGCCGCGTTGGTTCAGGCGCTTACCGTAGGCTTGCCGCAATACAGCGCCACGCCGGCCTGGATGTTCTTCCGAAATTCCCTGATCAGCGACGCTCTTTTTACTTTCGTCTTTATTGTCTGCATGAGCTTGGGCCGAAACGCCGCTTCACCGCGCGCGTCGGCCGCCGTCCCCCGACCCATATAATTTCCAATGCAGCGGCCCGAGCAACGCGACGAGGTCGAGATGCTCGCGCTGATGTTGCTGATTCGCCGATTCGAAGAACGCGCGAGCCAGCAGTATCAAGCGCAGAAGATCGGCGGCTTCTGCCATCTTTACATTGGACAGGAAGCGGTGGCCGTCGGTGCCGTCGCGGCGGTGCGGGACGATGATTACATCATCACTGCGTATCGTGACCACGGACACGCGCTCGCCCGCGGCACGAGTGCAAACGCGTGCATGGCCGAGCTGTTTGGAAAAGAGACCGGCTGCGCCCGCGGGCTTGGCGGCTCGATGCATTTTTTCGACAAGAAAAATCATATGTACGGCGGACACGCCATCGTTGGCGCGCACGTGCCCTTAGCGGCCGGAATGGCCTTTGCGTCAAGATACCGCGACGAAGATCGGGTGACGCTGTGTTTCTTCGGCGATGGCGCGATTAACCAGGGGTCGTTTCATGAAGCGCTGAACTTGATCGCGCTCTATAAACTCCCGGTCCTGCTGATCTGCGAAAACAACCTCTTCGCCATGGGCACGTCGGTCAAAAGATCGACATCTCTCAAGCAGATCGTTGATCGCGCAGAAGGCTACGACATTCCGGGCGAAATTGTCGACGGCATGAACTTCCGAGAAGTGCGCGACAAACTCAGCGAAGTCGTCAGTTCCATTCGCAAAGATCCGCACCCAGCCTTTGTTGAGATTCGCACCTATCGCTACCGGGGCCATTCCATGTCCGATCCGGCAAGCTACCGAACCAAGGAAGAGCTTGAGAAATATCGGCTGGACGATCCGATCATTCGGTTGCGAGCGCAGCTTACTCGCGAGGGCAAGCTCACCAACGAGCAGTTCGACGCGATCGACAAGAAAGCGAAAGAGACGGTGCTCGCCGCAGTAAAGTTTGCAGAAAAAAGCGCGGAGCTGCCGCTCGAAAAAGTTTACGATTACGTCTACTACAATGGCGCCGAGGGGTCGGGCCGTCCTCGCCCCGCAGATCAACAATGAGGGAAATCACATATCGCCAGGCGCTCAATGAAGCGCTGGCCGAAGAACTCGAGCGAGATCCGAATGTTTTCCTCATGGGTGAGGAGGTCGCCGAATACCACGGCGCCTACAAAGTGAGCCAGGGATTGCTCGAGCGCTTTGGACCGAAACGCATCATTGACACCCCGATCAGTGAAAATGGTTTTGCCGGCCTCGGGGTTGGCGCGGCAATGGTCGGTTTGCGACCGATTATCGAGTTCATGACCTTCAGCTTCTCCCTTGTTGCTTTCGATCAGGTCGTGAACAACGCGCCGAACCTGTACCTGATGTCAGGCGGTCAGTTCAATATTCCGATCACTTTTCGCGGACCAAATGGCCCGGCGCATCAGCTCGCAGCGACACATTCACACGCGACGGAAAATCTTTACGCGAGCGTTCCGGGTTTGAAGGTTTGCACACCGGCCACGCCGCGCGATGCCAAAGGTTTGCTCAAAACTGCCGTGCGCGACGACAACCCGGTCCTCGTGCTCGAGGCCGAACTTCTCTACAGCTCTAAGGGTATGGTCGAACCGACAGATGAGGAACTGCTCATCCCATTGGGCGAAGCCGAAGTGAAGCGCGAAGGCAGCGATGTTTCGATTATCTGCTACGCGCAAACCGTGCCGCTCGCACTGAACGTCGCGGGCCACCTGGAGGAGGAAGATATCTCGGCGGAGATTGTCGATCTTCGTTCAATCAAACCGCTCGATGAACCAGCGATCTTCAATTCCATCTCGAAAACGCACCGCGCGGTGATCGTTGAACAGGACCGGCCGTTTTGTGGAGTAGGCGCGGAAATTTGCTATCGCATCCAGAAGAACATCTTTGACGAGCTCGATGCACCGATTGCGCGCGTTTCTCAGGGAGACGTCCCGATCCCTTACAACGAGAAACTGGAGAAATTCGTTTTGCCGAATGCGGAGAAGCTCACTGCCGCAGTGAAGAAAGTTTGCTACGCATGAAAGAGGTTTCAGGTTTCAGGTTTCAGGTTTCAGGCGAACTCGTCATTCGTCATTCGTCATTTGTCATTTTCGCGTATGCCTGAAATCCAAATGCCCAAGCTCAGCGATACGATGACTGAGGGCACACTCGTCGCGTGGCGAAAAAAAAAGGGCGACAAAGTTTCTGCCGGCGAAGTGTTGGCGGAGATTGAGACCGATAAGGCGACGATGGAATGGGAGTCGCCTGAGGACGGCACGCTTACTGACATCTATGTCGAAGAAGGCGGCAAGGTAAATGTCGGCGATAAGATCGCGTTCATTGGCGAGGAAGGCGAAGAAGCTCCCAAGAAGGAAGAACCGCCGAAAAAAGAGGAAAAGGCCGAAGCAAAAGAAGAAAGGAAACCGCAAGCCGAAACCGAGAAACCTGCACCGGCTGAGAAGAAAGAAAAAGAAACGGCGCCGCCGGAAGAGGAGAAGGAAAAACCCGCAGAGCCAACCAAGAAGACTGTCGAGGCAAGTGTGACGGCTGCAAAAGAGCGGCCGATACCCCCGCCGCTAGAGGAAAGACGAGAAGAAGCGCGGGTGAAAGCTTCACCGGTCGCGCGCCGAATCGCGGCCGATTTAGGCGTCGATCTTGCGACCGTGAAAGGAACCGGACCTGACGGCCGCATTACGGAAACCGATGTGCGTGCTGCCGCGAAATCGAAACCTGTGGGGCCGGCGCGCGCTCGCGCCGCTTGCGACCGAGACGGGGGCGGCCCGGCTCGAAAAGGCGCGCGCATTCAGCTTTCAGGCATGCGCAAAGGCATCGCCGAGCGCCTCACCCAAAGCAAGGCCCCGGTTCCGCACTTTTATCTCAATGTCGACATCAACGCAGGCCCGCTGATGGAAGCGCGAGCGGAATTGAAAGCCGCCGGTGAAGAATCGGAAGAAGCGAAAATTACGGTTAACGATTTTGTATTGAAAGCGGCCGTGATGGCCGCGGTAAAAGTGCCGAAGGTAAACGCGTCCTTCGACGGCGATTCAACGGTCCAATTTGCGGATGTCGATCTCGGTATCGCCGTCGCAATTGAAGACGGCTTGCTCACGCCGGTCATTCGCGCGGCGCAGAACAAATCGCTGCGCGAGATCAGTGCGTTAGCGAAAGACCTCGCCACTCGCGCCCGCAGCAAGCGAATGAAACCGGAAGAATTTCAAGGCGGTACCTTTACCGTCTCGAATCTTGGCGGGATGGGCATCGATTCCTTCAGCGCGATCATCAATCCGCCGCAAGGCTTCATTCTCGCGCTGGGCAAGATCGAGAAGGTGCCGGTGGTCGACGATTGCGACCAGATCGTCGTTGGGCATCGCATGTCGATTTGGATGAGCTGCGATCACCGCGTAATCGATGGTGCCCTCGGCGCCGAATACTTAAAAGAACTCCGTCACTTGCTCGAAAATCCGGCGCTGCTGCTGGTTTAAGCCCTGCTACTTGTTGAGTTGCTGGCACAGCCACGGTGCCATCACGACGAAATACTCAGGGGCTGTGGGCGCAATCTGGGTCAGTGTTTTCACGTCGAGGGGCATTGTCTCGTGTCCGACAAAGGTCATTTCGTGGTTGGCGTTAGGTATAGCCACGTAGCGAATATTCGGCTGCTCACGTGCCAGCAGGCCAAGTTGATTTACCGACTGCTGGACCGGCACCCATGGATCTGAGCCGCCATAAATGAAAGCAACGGAATCTTCAGGCGCCGGATTGTCGCCGTTGGATCGCGAATCCATTTCCCTCCGCCACGAATTGTGTGCGGGATCCGTAGTGAGCTGAGATGGTTTTGGGATGAATGCGAGGTCAAACCACGGTTGCCCCTCAGCTTTGCGCAATGCCTCAATCGCTACGGGTCGAGGCCTCGCGCGTCGCGTCCGATGTGCCGTGCAGCGCGATACCTGCTGGCAAATGTTCGCCTTTTTCCAGCAAGTATAAGGTTCCGGCCAGACGCACGTCACCGTTGGGGAAGTGGATGTCTTGCGCAATCACCTTCGGCTCTCCCTCAACATGCCAGGAGTCGACTGCTGCCACCGTGAACAGACAGCTTGCAATGCTCGGTAACGCGACGAGCAATTTTCTCCCGATCGTCACGCTGTGTCTAGATACGGCGTGATTCCCAGGCGAGGAACTGGTCGATGGCTTCACGGGTGCGGCGGACGGCGAGCGTGAGGACGAACGCGTCGTCAATAAAGCCAACGACCGGAATCCAATCGGGTAGCAGGTCGAGCGGATCGAGCAGGTAAATGAGTGCCGCAACGAGGATGAGCAGCGTTGTTGTCGGAATCGCGCGATACTCGCGGCGATAATAAGCGCGGATCAATCGTAGGATCGCGTGCAGGTAAACGAGCGTGCCCTTGAATGTCTCGGTAGGTAGAGAGAGCGCCTTCCGCGTCACTTCGGTCATGAACTCGCGGAGGCGCTCGGGATTTCTCACGTAAGCCTTTGCGCTGTTGAGCGCATCCGCCAACTCCGCTTCCAGCTTCGACTGCAAAAGCGAATCGATCGGCGCAGCAGCTTTCGGTTTAGCCGGCAATCGACGTGACCGCGCGGCTGCGCGCGTCGTTCTCCGTTTTGGATCAGGCATGTGGTGTGGTTGTTGCGACCACAAGCGGAGACGGTCCGGGCGCGTCGAGTTTACGAACCTTTTTGAAGCCGGCTTCTTGCAGCCAGCCTTTGATCTCGTTGAAGCTGAACGTGTCGCCATGCTCGCTGTGAATGAGCATGTTGACGGCGAAGACCAAACCGTTCAGCGGACCAGTACGTTTGTCATCCACGAGCCACTCGGCAATCGCAATCGTGCCGCCGGGTTTAAGCGCGCGAAAGACTCGCTTGAGCAAGTCCCGGCTCCGCACTTCGCCCTCGGTGTGGAGGATGTGGCCGAGGATCGCGATGTCATGGTCACGGCCGAAATCAGCTTTTAGTACGTCGCCGGCGACATAACTGAATTGCCCGGCCACGCCGAATTTTTGCGTGATCCGTTTGGTCGTCGGGATCATCTCGGCCCAATCTTGCGCCGTCACCTGTACCTGTGGCGACTGCTGCGCGAGCGCGATGCCCCAGATGCCGGAGCCGGCGGCAATGTCGAGGACGCGCACCGGCGTTTTCGCTTTCGACAAGCGCAGCGATTCGCCCAGCTTAATCGCGGCGGGATAACTCATCGGAATAATGTTCTCGACCAGCACGGAGAAGAATTCCGGTCCTCGGCTTTCCTGATTGAGCGCGATGGTTGGTGCACCGGTCGTCACGACTTGAGTCAGTTGTAGCCAATCAGGTACGAGGTGCGTCGCGTTCATTGCAAAGAATCCGGCGAGCGAACCGGGCTTGTTGCTGACGAGGAACGCGGCGCTTTCCGGCGTAAGGGAATAGCGTCCCTGTCTCTCCTTGTTGAGCAGCTCGAGACCGACGAGCGCGTTCATGATGGCGCGCAACCCGCGCTCCGATGCACCGGTTTGTTTGCTGACCTCCTCAAGCGTTTTCGGCCCGTGTTCGAGCGTGTCGAAAACTTTGTTGTTTACCGCCGCGCCGATGATAAGAGGCGGCGCATAAGCAAACCCGAATTGCATCAGCCGTTCGGGCGTGACCTGCTTCTGTTTTCTTCTGCGGGATTTTCGCGCCATATTTGCTTTGGGTTTTTGCGACCGTAAGATCCACAAGTAATCAGCGCGACGGCGCGAGCAACTCCGGATGGCCAACGAACCACGGAACCAAAAGCCCCTGCGCACCGTCTCGTTCGTGGTTCACGCAACCCGCGGCATCATTCGCGACCACAACACGCGGCGGAAAGCCATGTTCATCCTGCTTGTCGCGGCGCTCGTACTTTTATTTTCGGGTTCAACTTTCTTGCAGGGGCCGCTCAATCATCTCGAGCATCCGCTCTGGTTCATTCTCTTTTGGCTAACCTGCGCCTGGCTGACATTGACGGCCATGCTGCTCGCCATTTTGGACATGCTCATCGTGCGACTGGAAGCGCGCCGGGCAGAGCGCGCATTACGCCAACGGCTCAAGTCCGAGTCGGTACAAGCGAGGCCGGAGTAAGAAAACGTGAATCCCGGCTGGAAAACGCGCGAACAGATGGAGGCAATCGAGCGCGCCACACTTGCTCCCTACGCGCAGAAATCGGCGGAGTCGCGCGGGCGACAACATCCCGAGCCGAGTCATGTCTATCGCACGGAGTTTCAGCGCGACCGAGCACGGATCATTCACTCGCGCGCGTTTCGGCGGCTCGAGTACAAGACACAGGTTTTTCTCAATGGCAGCGGCGATCATCTGCGGACCCGCCTGACGCATTCGATCGAGGTCGCTTCGATCAGCCGGACGATCGCGCGCGCTTTATCCTTAAATGAAGACCTCGCCGAAGCAATCGCGCTCGCTCACGACCTCGGCCACGCTCCTTTTGGGCATTCGGGTGAAGAGGTATTGGCCGAACGCATGCGCGAGCACGGCGGGTTCGAGCACAACCGCCAAAGCTTGCGCTTGGTGGAGTTGTTGGAAAATGCATATCCGGAGTTTCCCGGATTGAATCTGACGTTCGAAGTGCGAGAAGGCCTGCGAAAACACGAAACAATGGATGTGGCGCAAGTTTTGAACTTTCGCGCCGAAGCAGAAGGCAAGTTACAAACTTGGCCCACAAATCTGCATCCCTCGCTCGAGGCGCAGATCGCGGACATTGCGGATGAGATCACCTACTACAGTCACGACCTGGATGACGCCGTTGATTTCGAGATTCTCGGCCAAACACAACTGCAACAAAACGAGGTCTGGAAGAACAGCCAAGACCGCGTACTTGTGCGTTACGCGAATGCGCGCGAGCCCGAGCTGCACAAACTAATCATTCGCGACATTATCGATGCCGAAGTGCACGACGTCGTGGCGACGAGCGCGCAAGCGGTTGTCGATGCTGGCGTGCGCAGCGCGGATGAAGTGCGCAAACAGGCAGCGGCTGTGGTTCGGTACAGCGATCGACTGCGAGAAATGAATCGCGCGCTACGGAAGTTCCTTTATGCGAACGTCTACTATCATCCGCAGGTGGTCGAGGTGAATCGACGCGCCTGCGAGATGTTGAAGACGGTCTTCGACAGTTACGTCGCGGACCCAAGCCGGCTCGGCGAGACGGCTACCAAACGGCTCGAGCAAGAGGGACTGCATCGCACCGTGTGCGATTACGTTGCCGGGATGACCGATCGCTACTTGATGGAAGAATACGCGCGGTTAACCAGTGATCGCGCAGTATTCAGCAAAATGCGTGAGCCGGAGCACGCCCGATAGCGCTCAGGCGGCGGCGCGCCCAGTTTCGTCGAGCAGATATTGGATGAGCAGGCGCAGCCGCTGATTCAGGGAAGCTTCTTCAAGCACGCGTTGCCGGCGCAACGCGTCTTCAACAAAAGTCGACGCCATGAGATTAGCCAGCATTTCAAGATCGTTGAGGTCGGAGAGATAGCGATCGACCTTTCGCGGCAGCTCGCGGCCTTTGCCTTTCAGTTTCCCGTACAGCTCAACCACTTTCGCGCCGAGCGCTTCGCCTTCGACTGACGGTTGTCCCTGCGACTCGACGACCTCGATCTTCGCCAGCGGAAACGGGCTTTCCTGTTCGAAGTCGCGGAGACGCACCCGTTTTAATCCCTGCAGGATGAGGTTTGACGTCCCGTCGCCGCGGCCCACACACGCCCGAATCAGGCCAACTCCCCCAACATGGAAGAAGTCCTCTACTGAAAACCAGTCTGGACAACTCGGTTTCACCAGGGCCACACAAAACATCCGATCGTGTTTCAGCGCGTAATCGAGCATGTCGCGATAGCGCGGCTCAAATATGTAAAGCGGCAACAGCGCGCTTGGGAAAAGCACCGCGCCGGGTAAGGGCATGACTGGAACTTTGTCCGGCAACTCCATCGTACCTCCATCGCTTACCGCAGCGTACGACGCAAATAGCGAGCCACTCTTTTCCACTCCGCGAGCGAAAACTGTCCCGGCACCTGCGCTCTGCCGAGGTGAGCGTAGTTCAACGCCGAGCCGCGGGCCGCCAGCTCCAGACGGCTGATGCGGCCGAACCTGCCGAAGCCCATCGCGCTAATTGGAAGATCGACATCTGGAGCGTCGAAGAAAGCGAACAATCGATCAACCTGTTCAGACGTGTCGGTGCGCGTGACGGCCTTAAAAATATCAGCACCGGCCTCGGCTGCACGATGCGCTTTGCGTCGTAACGATGAGACAGGCGGCGTATCCCGCAGATCGTGAACTGAAATAATGAGCCGAACGTCTTGCGCCCGCGCCCGTCGGCGCACGTTCGCCAATTCTCGCAGGGCGCGCAACTCGAGATCGAGGTAGCTGGCGTAATTCAGAAAGCGAAGCAACAATTTCGCGCGTCGTACGGGACCGAGGTGATGCAGACCGCCTTCGCGTGGATGGCGCGCGGTCACAATCAGCGGTGCATTGAATTTTGGAATCTCGCGTTCGACGCTGCCCATTATGGCTCTGAGGGCATCGAGGCGCAGTTCGAAAAAGTCGGCGCCAGCGCGCCGCGCATCCAGGAGATCAGCTTCCGACCCAATGACGGCCACGGTTTGGCCGAGCGCGGGCCGTCCGGTACTATGCATGGAACCGTGCGCGAATCGTTAAGATCGAGCTGATACTGCTCTGCCGCAGAACACATTCATCCAACAGGCGAAGCGGATTCGTTGTTGCAAGCAATCCGATTTCATTTCGCATGGGGCTCGCGATTGAGCAATCGCTCCACGTATTTTGCCAGAATGTCGAACTCCAGATTAACAAGCTTGCCCGGCTGCGTCTCCTCCAAATTCGTGTGCGTACGCGTGTGCGGAATGATCCAAACGACAAAACTTTGCGGCAACACCTCGGCAATGGTCAGGCTGATTCCGTCGACGGCGATGGAGCCCTTAACCGCAGCGTAGCGCGCAAATTTCGCCGGCAGCTCGATCTCGAGCCGAAAGTCACCGCCATGTTTCGAAAAATCAACGATCCGCGCGGTGCAATCCACGTGGCCTTGCACGAAATGCCCGCCCAGCCGATCAGAAGAACACAGCGCGCGTTCAAGATTCACGCGCTCATCAGTGCGAAGATGCCTGAGATTCGTGCGCTCGAGCGTTTCGCTAAGGAGATCGAATGCAACTTGCCGAGCTTCGCGGGCGCCCACGGTGAGGCAGCAGCCATTTACAGCGATGCTGGCGCCGATGGGTGTTTCCGCTGAAATCACCGGTGCGGCAATTTGGAGTTGCCGCCCGGTCTCAGTGGCGCGCAATCCGAGCACAATACCCGCTTCTTCAACGAGTCCGGTGAACACACCGCGAAGAGTAAAATCTGCGCGCGCAATGTCCATGACCGAGCGCACCGAAATCATGTCGGCGTTGTGCGAGCCCGGACATCCGCGGGCGCGGCGTGCTATGGCGCGGAAGCTGCTCGGCAATCCAAAGTGACCTCAGAACGGGCGGTAAAAATAATTGAAATTTTTTCTAGGCAGCCCTTGCCGAATCCGCTAGAAGGGCGCGAAACGGGAGATCCGGCGCGACAAGCGACGGTTTGATCCGTTCAAAAAAGTTTGAAAAAAAACTTGTTACCCCTGGAATTTGCACTAACCGGTAGCCCCAAACCTAACCAAGCCATGGAGAAACCAATGATAAGAAACGTACTGAAAACAGTAGGATTCGTCCGCGCGTCTTTCGCCGCGGCGATCGGGATGTTCGCGTTCAGTGTGTATGCACAAGAACGGGCACCCGGCCCTGCGGCCGCGGGCACCCAGCCTGGAGCGCAAGCCGGAGGCGCTGCAGCGGAAGTGGAGCGTGTCATCGTGACCGGTTCGAACATTCCGACGGCAGAAGAAGTCGGACCGAACCCAGTGTTTTCCCTCAACCGCGATTTGATTAACAAAACGGCGCAGGCCACCACGGCCGAACAGCTCCT
>DASQXY010000032.1:0-9947 GCA_035639455.1 Chthoniobacterales bacterium
GGTTTGTTAGGCGCGCTACTCACCTTCGCGAATTCCGTCTGGTACCCGGCTTACGTCGAGCGGACCGCCGCATGGGCCTTAACGCCGCTCGAAGATCAACAAATCGGCGGACTGATCATGTGGATTCCCGCGGGACTGGTCTACATCGCCGCCGCGCTCGCATTATTTGCCGGCTGGTTGCGCGAATCCGACAAGCGAGCACGACAATTTGCACCCACGATCACGGTCGAGCGGGTGTCATGAAAAAGTGGTCAGGCATTTTTTGTCTGGTCGCGCTGACCAGTTGCACCGACAAAGCCACGAAGTGGTCACGCGAAATCACCGGTGGCAATCCGGAGCGCGGCCGGGTCGCGCTAACGAGTTACGGCTGCGTGTCCTGTCACCAGATTCCTGGTGTGCCGGGTGCGGTTGCGCTCACCGCACCGCCGCTCATTGGGATTTCACAGCGGAGTTATCTCGCCGGCATGCTCGAGAACACGCCGGAAAATTTGATTCTCTGGATCCAGCATCCGCGAAGAGTGAATCCGCACACGGCAATGCCCGAACAAGGCGTCAGCAAACAAGCAGCGCGCGACATGGCCGCCTACCTTTACAGCACCCGCTGATTATTTCGCCGCGGTCGCAACGACGGCGATGCTCCCGAAGTATAATTTCTCTGCCCTTCGGCAACTCACCGCCGATGCGAATTCAGAATTGGACGTTGGACGTTGGGCGTTGAACGTTCTCTGAATGCAACCTCACGACAAGCTCTTCACTCCCGGACCCGTCGAGGTTTCGCCGAAAACTCTTGCTGCGTTCTCGCGGCCGATGATCGCCCATCGCAGTGATGATTTGAAAAATCTCTATCGCGAGATTCACCCGAAGCTGCAAACACTCTTCGGCACAAAACAGCCCGTGTTTCTCTCCACCTCATCATCGTGGGGCGTGATGGAAGCGGCGATTCGGAATCTCGTCGGTCGATCCGTCCTTTGTTGCATGTGCGGCGCGTTTTCAGACAAATGGCTCGATGTCGCGCGACGCTGCGGCAAAACCGCCGAGCCGCTCCAAGTGGAATGGGGAAAGCACATCGATCATAAAGATGTCGATGTTGCACTCGCCTCGGGAAAATTCGATACGGTCACGCTCGTTCACAACGAGACCTCGACCGGGGTGATGAACCCGCTGCCGGAAATCTGCTGCACGCTCGTCAAATATCCAGAGGTCCTTCTCATCCTCGACACCGTCTCGTCGCTTTCCGCCATGGAGATCGACATGGACGCGCTCGGGATTGACGTGATGCTCACCGGATCGCAAAAGGCGCTGGCGTTGCCGCCGGGATTTTCGCTCTTCAGTGTCTCAGAAAGAGCCTTCGCGCGCGCCGAGAAGGTGAAGGGCCGCGGCTACTACTTCGATTTCCTCGAATTCAAAGAGCAACAGCGCGAAGGGATGACACCGAGCACTCCGAGCATCGGTCACATCTACGCGCTCCAATCCAAGCTCGACGAAATCTCTGAGGAAGGCCTAACGAATCGCTACGAACGTCACGCGCACACCAACGCGCTCGTCCACGATTGGGTGCGCCGCCGCGCCTTGGACTTCTTCGCCGAAGAGGGATACCGCTCACTTACCCTCACCTGCGTCAAAAACAACAAAGGGATCGATGTTCTCGATCTTGCGCGATGCTTGCGCGAAAAACATCACCTGGTCATCGACCCGGGTTACGGCAAGCTCCGCGGCCAAACCTTTCGCCTCTCCAATATGGGCGACGAAACGGAAGAGACAGTCTCGCACCTGCTCGCCTGCTTGGACGATTGCCTTCAGCTAAAGATCTAAAGGAGTTTCAGCCGCGTAAGGTCCTGGGTGTCGATGATGCCGACAGGAGCGTTGTGGTCGTCGACTACAACGAGGTCGTCAATGCGATGTTGCTCGAGCAGTTTGAGAACTTCAACGGCGAGTTTGTCCTGATGCACGCTCACGGGATTTAGCGTCATTAGATCGGCGACGAGACGCTCGCCGATTTTCGGATCGCTCTGAAAATAGCGGACGAAATCGCCGTGCGTGAAGATGCCGAGTAATTGTCGATCGTCGCCAGCGATAACCGCGGCACCGGCACGGACGCTGGTCATCGCGCGCAACACTTCGCGGACGGTCGTGTGCGGCGCGACGAGCGCCATACTGGCGCGCGGCCGCATGATCTGGTGCACGCGCAGGAGTAAGCTGCGTCCGATCATTCCGCCGGGGTGAAACTTCGCGAAATCTTCCTTGTTAAACCCGCGGGCCTCGAGCAGCACCATGGCGAGCGCATCGCCGAGGGCGAGCATGACGGTCGTGCTCGAGGTCGGCGCGAGGTTTAGGGGGCAGGCTTCCTGTTCGATGCTGACGTCGAGAAAAACATCGGCATTTTTTGCCAAGGTAGAGTTTGGATCGCCGCAGAGCGCAATGATCTTCACCTGAAACCGCGCGATCGCCGGCAGGATTCGCAGCAGTTCTTCGGTCTCGCCACTGACGCTGAGCGCGAGGATGACGTCGCCATCGGCGATCATGCCGAGGTCGCCGTGCAAGGCATTGAGCGAATCGAGCACGATCGCGGGCGAGCCGGTGCTGGTCAGCGTGGACGCGATCTTGCTGCCGACATGACCGGATTTGCCAACGCCGACGACGACAACTTTGCCTCGCCTGTCGACCGCGTCTCTGATTAATTCGACCGCGTGCGAAAAATTTTCGCTCAAGCGATCGCGCAGGCGCTGGAGCTCGAGGATCTCGATTTCCAAAACGCGTGCGGCCTTTTGCAGGTAGTCCATCGAAATGTATATAGTGAGCCGAGGCGGTGTGAGCGGCAAGAGCTTGCGCGCCGCGGCCGGAAGGGAGTTCCATGAAAAACTATGTCAGCCTGATCCTGCTGTTGACGGCGAGTATTGGATTTGCGGCCAACCCGCCGACCTACACTGCCCCGATCCGCGCACGCGCTCCGCGAAAACCCCCCGCGCCACCACCGATCTACCGCGAAAACGTGCAAGGCGTTGTCCCACGCGCAGTGCGCGGTGGTAACCCGCTTCAGATGTTTAACCCAAATGCTCCGGCGAAGTACGGCACGTCCATTGAGAGCACGTCATTCGACCCGGACGTTCCGGGGAAGTGGAAGGGCATTAAGCTGTTCGAGTTCCTTTTTTGAGGTGTTTGATGTTCGAGGTTTGATGTCCGATGTAAGTCGGACTTGAACGTCGAACCAAAGCCGGTCGTCGCCTTCTATTGTGCGACGTTTCTGAAGCCGGAGATGCTACATATTTATCGGCAGATCACCGCGCTCGAACGGGTCGAGCCGTTTGTCATCGCGCAAAAGCGCGAAAGTAGTGAGCAGTTTCCGTTCAACAAGATCGACATTGTCACGAAGCCGATCACGCATGAACTGCGACGCTTCTGGTGCCGTAAAGTGCGCGACGAGCCGTGGCAAATCTCGCGAGGCGAAGTGCAAGCGTTAACTGCGTCACTCAATCGCGCGAATGCCCGGCTGCTGCACATCTTTTTCGGGCACATAGCCGTCCATCTGTTGCCGCTTATCCGTGAATCGACACCGCCGACAGTTGTCTCCTTTCATGGCGCCGACGTTTTAGTCGACATGCATAAACCTGCTTACCGCCGGGCAACCCAGGAGATGTTCGACGCAGTCAAGCTTGTGCTCGTCCGCTCGGAATCATTGCGCCGCGGGGTCATTGATCTTGGCTGCAAGGAAGAAAAGAGCGCGATCGTGCGGACGGGAATTCCGATAGAGGAATTCCCATTTCGGGAGCGCGCATTTCCACAAAACGGCGGCTGGCGTTTTCTCCAAGCCGGTCGTTTGATTGAGAAGAAGGGGTTGGCGACGAGTTTGCGAGCGTTTGCGAAATTCGCCGTGCACTATCCGAAGGCGACGTTCACCGTCGCCGGCGAAGGACCGCTACTGCGCGAGCTCGAGGAGCTCGCGCGTGAACTCAAAATCGCTGATCGCGTCCGCTGCACTGGTTTCGTTGCCCAGGAACAACTCCGTCAACTTTTCTACGCTTCGCATATTTTTCTGCACCCGAGCGAGACCGGGCGCGACGGGAATCAGGAAGGCGTGCCGAACTCAATGTTGGAAGCAATGGCAACTGGACTGCCGGTCTTCGCGACGCAGCATGGCGGAATTCCCGAAGCGATCGAAAACGGAGTGAGCGGGGTGCTCGTACCGGAACGCGATCACGGCGCGCTCGCGCAGGCGTTAATCGAGCGCGTGCAAGATCGACAACTTCTCGCACAAATGGGGCGCAACGGTTCCGAAGCCGTGGCAGAAAAATTCAACCGGCAAATGCAGACGCGCCGGTTGGAAGAGATCTACCTGCAGCTTATGTAGAGGCGCTCGCCGCGGCGAGCGCCTCTCTGGAAGATCCGCTGCCTGACTCCAACGCCGCTACAACTCGTCGTTGTAAAATTCGTCGCTCAGCGCTGGCTCGCGATCGGCCGCGTCGCCGCTTGGTTTAGCTCGACCTGATCGCTGACCTTCTGAATCTTCCTATCCTGCTCTTTAATCCGGGCAACGAGTGCGCCGACATCGTTCTTTAACTCCGCAATGGTCGCTTGCTGTTCCTGCACCTTGCGGTGCTCTTTCAGAAACTCGTTCAGCAACATCGCATTCACCGCGTCATAGCGCACGGTGAAAACCTTGCCGTCTTTGTCTTTCACCACCAGATCGGGATCGACCTTTTCCACTTCCTCAGCGACCAGGCCGAACTGCGGCACAGCTTCTGTGTCGCTCTTGTAATGAAACGTCACGGGTCTGAGTTGCAGGATCGCTTCGCTCGTATCCTGCATTGGTTTAATGTCTTTTTTGAAGCGCGCCGAGGAAGCGGCTGTCCCGAGCTGGCCGTTGTTGGAAACGACGACTGGCAGCGTAGTGCCGCTCTGGGTAGTTACGTTATAAACATTAGCGATCCAGGTGGTATTGCTCACGTTCTCCCCGTCAACGTTTGCTCCCAGACAAGTCACCCCAGAGGCAGTCGTGACACTGTGCCCCGCCAGGGTGCCGATGCCAGTGTTGTCGCTGCCGGTGGTAACATTCTCGAGCACATGCCACCCGCAAGCGGTGTTCTCGATCCCGGTCGTCGCGACCTTAAGTGCCAAAGCGCCGACAGCGGTGTTGAGCCCACCCGTGGTATCAGCTGTTAATGCGTGGTAACCGACAGCCGTGTTGCCGTCGGCGCTAGCGCCACTGGCGGCGAAAAGCGCCTGGGAACCGACAGCGGTGTTGGCGCCGTTTGGGGACGCCGCGCCAGCAGTGGTGTTAGTTCGGAGAGCTTCGACTCCGACAGCCACATTGCCGCTTCCGGTCGTGTTGTTGAACAAAGCTGACCAGCCGATGGCGGTGTTGTTATTGCCGTTGTTATGCAGAAGTGCCCCGGCACCCTCGCCCGTGTTGCGAATGCCAGTCGTATTGACAAAGAGCGCCTGCGCACCGTCAGCCGTGTTGGCAACCCCACTGGTGTTGTTGAACAAGGCGGCCCAGCCGGTGGCCGTACTATAGCTGCCGTTGTTATTGAAGAAAAGTGCTCCCACCCCATCGGCCGTGTTGCGGATGCCGACGGTGTTCTTGAACAGGGCTTGCAGACCGGTGGCGGTGTTCGCGATCCCGCTTGTATTACTCCCGAGGGCAAGCACCCCTGTCGCGGTGTTGTGCGAGCCTCCTTTGTCGTGAGAAAGCGCCTCGAATCCAACTGCGGTATTGTTCACACCGGTCGTGAGACTGAACAGCGCGTTTGTTCCTTCAGCGGTGTTGTCGCCGGCGTAACCACCATCTGGTGGCGGGCTGACGGCGTGCACAGATTGTGGAGCTACGATGCAAACGATCGTAGACATGACGAGGAATGACATTGCTCGGATATTCATAGGTTTTGTTTTGTTTTCGTTCTGCTAAACACGCCTGTTCCAGGCCGGTGTCAACAGCGATTCTCCAGATCGGCGCACGCACTGCCGAAAATGCCGGTGCGCCTCACAAACGCGCGAAAAAATTCGCTAGCTGCGTGCGCACGGCGGAAAATGAAACGCGTTCGAGAGCGCGCCACTGCGATTCCATGACCAGCGCGGCGCGCGAGTCGGCGTTCTCGAGCAGCTGCTGCGCAATCGACTGGATTTCGGCAACATTCCGGGCATCACCACACGTGCGCAGGAATGCAATGCGCTCAATCGCGCCGTTCCCACCGACGCACGCGACGCGGCAAAGCAATGCATCACCTGCGACTTGTCCTGGGACACGGCTGCGGTCGAGTTGCAGAACGATTTTGTGCTGCGCAACTTCGCGCAGGAAATCGACATATGGCTTCCGCTGCTCGATTAGGCGCAGTTTCCCCTCGGGAAATTTCAATTCCTCGAGCAAACGGCGGCCTTTGCGTCCGTCGAAGTTAACGATCGTAACCGGATCGCCTGTCGCTTCGCAAAGCTGCCGCGCTAGAAGCACGGCAGCGAAATGGTTACGCCAGGGAACATCCCACTCGCGTGTCCCGATGAAGATGCCGGTTTGTTTGTCCGGCAGCACGCTGAACTCCCACCGTTTATCTTCCAACGGATAAGGGGTCGGAATGAACGCGACTTGCTCTTCATCTTGGCCGCCGCGCACGTGCCGATAAATTTCGACCGCTTCCGGAGTCGTCCCGATGCAACCGTCAGCCCGCCTAACAAGTCGCATAAAGCGCGACAGCACGCGTGGATTCGCCAGCTGCTGCGCGATCTGATCCAGCCCGGTCTCCTTAAGGGACACAACCACCTTGCGTGCGGCGTTCTGCAAGTCGTTTAATGCGCGCTCGGAAGCACGAAAGTCGCCGCGCAGCAACAGGAGCACGGGTAAATCCTCGGCGACCGCGCGTTGCACGTCGCGATGAAAATAGCCGTGCGTGCAGGCCGCAAAGCCGTGGAAGTTTACGGGTGGATGCGCCTGCTCAAGTCCACCCGCGCCATCGCGAAAGTGCTGCTCCGGATCGCGCCCGCCGGGATTGAGAACGATAAGGCGAAAGTCATCTGCGTTTTGCCTCATGCTATTGCCGCGTCATGTCACGGCGGCGGAGTTTGTGCTTTTAGCAGCGGCTGCTCCTCTTGTTCATCCAATGGAGCGACCGGCTGAGCCTTGCGAACCTCGACCGGAGTTTCCGCTTCCTCGGGGTCAACAGGAATGGCTTTGCGAATCGGCGCACTAACCGGCGGCGTCTCGGCTGGTTGGGCTTTGGGCAGCCTTTCTGCTGTTTCCGGCTCGGACGGTGTGACCGGGATGGCGCGCGGGAGTGATGGTGTGTTAGCAACGCTGGCCTGCTTGGCAGTTTGTTCTTCCGGCTGCGGCTGTGGCTTGGTCGTGGCGCTTACCGAATTGTAAGGATCTTTGTCGGCCAACAATGTTGGCGCTTTAAGAAGCACGGGCCTGACGTTACTAACATCGACCGCCAGCTCAGCACGCGGCAAATCGCTCTCGTTTGAGGCAAACTCCCGCGCAATCCGCGTGCTCGGATCACCGTGAACATTGCAGGATTCGGTCGGCATCTGCGCAGGCGACGCGATTTCCATGTAGGTAGTGCGTTTGTGCACCTCGTCGCCACTCGCGGTTTTGATGGTGTCGTAACACCGATCAGTCGCGAGCAGGCCCGAGCGCGAGCAAATCTCCACTTCACGTAATGTCGACGGCCGTTTGATTTCGTGTGGCGGGTACTGTTCCGCCGCCGCATTCATCACCTCCACCCACACGGGCAACGCGACTTCGCGGCCGAATGCGCCGCGATAAATTTTTTGTGGCTTATCAAAGCCGGCCCAGACCGCGCAGGTGAAATTGCTGTCGTAACCAGCGAAAAGCGCGTCAGTGAAGTCGTAAGCTGTGCCGGTTTTTCCTGCCACCGGGATTTTCCTCAAACCCAATTGCGTGTGGGCGTTTGTGCCCGTGCCGGAGTCGAGCGCGTCAACGAGGCACGAGTGAACCTCATACGCCGTTTCGGGTTTGATCACATTTTGACGCCCGCGCTCGCGTTGCGCATCCCAAACCACGCCGCCGTCTTTCTCCTCGATCCGCTCCAGAATGTGCGGTGCGCTCGGGCGCCAGCCGCCATTTGGAAAAATCGTGTAGGCGAGTGCGAGCTCGGCGAGCGTGATTTCGCTGCTACCGAGAAACGTCGCCGGATAAGGACGCAGCGGCGATTGAACGCCGGCGTTGCGGCAGAGTTGCAGCATGTTGTCGAGCCCCGCTTCCATGCCGATCCGCACGGCCGCGCCGTTCTTCGAATTGGCCAGCGCCTGACGTGCCGTGATCGCCCCTTCGTAGCGATTGTCTGCGCTCTCCGGTCCCCACTCGCCGAGAATTCCGGTCGTGCCGCCGATCATTACGGCACGATTGTCCAGCGGCGAATCGTCAACTACCGAACCTGGGTAGAAACCATTTTCGAAGGCAGCGGCATAGACGAAGGGCAACATCGCCGTACCCGCGGGTCGCTTGGCCTGCAGCGCACGATCGTACTGATTGTGCTCAAAATCACGTCCGCCCACGAGCACCAGAATCCCGCCGGTTTCATTGTCGAGTCCGATGACGGCGCCTTGCAAGTACTCCGGCGCCGACTGATTCGCGACTGCGCCTGATTTCGTTTTCCGAAAATTCGCCGCGTACTCGGCGTAGGTCTGATGATAGTAATCAGGATGGCGTTCCGTTTCGTCGAGGGTTTTGCGCAACGAGGCCTCCGCCACTTTCTGCAGCTCGCTGTCGATTGTTGTGCGAATGCGAAAACCCTCGTTCATTGCGCGGTCCCACCCGACGGAGTTGATCACCTGCTGCCGGATGTAATCGACAGCGTAATTTTGTCCCTGCGCGTTCTGCCGGTTACCGACCACCAAATCCTCCGCCTGCGCGCGCGTAAACCGTTCATCGTCGGTAAAGCCCAGCTCCCGCATCCGGCCGAGCGCATAGTTCCGCGCGTCGCGCGACGCGGCACGATCCGTCCAGGGTGACAACCGATTTGGACTTTTAATCAAGCCGGCGAGCGTCGCGCATTCAGCCAGGGACATATCGCGGGCGTGTTTGTCGAAATAACCACGCGCCGCCGCTTCGGCGCCATACAGTCCTGCCCCAAAGTAGATCCGGTTGAGATACAGTTCCATGATCTTCTGTTTGCCGAATTGATCTTCAATCCGGCGGGCGAGGAAAATTTCCAAGAGCTTGCGCCGGAAAGTCTTTTCTTTGAGTGCAAAACTGTTGCGCGCCAGTTGCTGCGTGATCGTGCTCGCCCCCTGGCGTACCCGGCCCGACACAAGGTTCTTCAGAGTTGCGCGGACAATCCCGACCAGATCATAGCCGTGGTGCCGGTAAAACTTCGCATCCTCGACCGAGACCACCGCGTTGATTAGGTCGCGCGGCAGCTGGTCATAGGGAATGGTCTCACGGTTCTCGACGTAGATTTGCCCGAAAATTTTGCCGTTGCGGTCGAGAACGACGCTGGCTGATTCCATTTGTTCGAGTTTGGTGAGATCGAACGTCGCAGCGCGCGCTTGCAATTGTGCAGTGACGATCACGCCATAAATCGCCACCACAACGAGGAACAACGCGACCAGCGTCACTGGAACATAGACGCGTGGCTGCGCGTACCACGGCCGCCGATGCTCGTAGCGCGACGTCGGAATCAAAAATGGCGGCGATGTCCTCAAGCTGCCCCGCGATCAGTCGCGCAATCTAGAAGAAAACGGCCAACGCTCAACGCCTGGTTCCGTCATTGAATGTTGAATGTTGAACGTTGAACGTTTGCTGTTGCACAACGAACTCGCGCAACTGATCCGCGAAACGATCCGCGCCCGCGGCCCACAACCGTTCGCCTGGTTCATGCAACAGGCCCTCTATCATCCCGAGCACGGTTATTACGCGAGCGGCCGCGCCACGATTGGACGGCACGGCGATTACTTTACCAATGTCAGCGTTGGCCCGCTCTTCGGACAACTCCTCACAG
>DASQXY010000033.1:0-9318 GCA_035639455.1 Chthoniobacterales bacterium
CTGCGTTACTCGTGGGCTGCGCGGCGACAGCGCGCTCTTCTCCGTGAGTTAGCTTCGCTTCCAGTTTCTCAGCAATGTTTCTGGCGATATCAGTCTCGACCTGAAAAATATCGCTCAGCTTGCGATCATAGGTCTCGGCCCAGACATGTGTGTCTCTCCTTGCGTCGATGAGTTGGACGGTGACCCGTACCTGATCCTCAGCCTTTTGTATGCTGCCTTCCAAAATGTGTGCGACCCCAAGTTGCTGCGCGATTGTGCGTACATTGGCTGGCGCGGCGTTAAATCCCTCTGTGGAGGTACGCGAGATGACTTTCAGCGTCGCCACTTTGGACAAACGCGTTAGAATTTCCTCCTGAACGCCGCTCGCAAAATAGGCGTTATCAGGATGGCCACTAAGATTGGCGAACGGAAGGATGGCGATGCTTTTCTCGGGTGGTGGAGTCGGAGCGCTAACAAATAAGCGTTCCCGCAGAAGGCCAACAACAGCCAACGCCAATAACAGAGATGTAGTAGCCGCACTAGCCAGCAGTGGGTTACGACGCGACCAGCGCCAGACCCGTGCGGGAGCGCGTACCCGTCGGGCAACGATCGGTCGCCGTTCCAGCCAACGCTCGAGGTCTTCGGCGAGCGCGCCCGCGGTCTGATAGCGCGCCTTCGGTTCCCGCTCGAGGCAGCGCGCGACGATTGTTTCTAGATCGCGATCGAGCGACGGCGCGAAGGCGCGCAGCTTCGGTGCCGGCATCGCCGCGGCTTGTCGAATCACGGAAAGCGCGTTCGTGCCGGTGAAAGGCGGGCGACCAGCCAACAGGTTGAACAGAATCGCGCCGAGACTGTAAATGTCAGCGGCAGGACTGAAACTCGTGCCTTCAGCTTGCTCCGGCGCAATGTAGCCCGGAGTACCAAAGCTCGTTAGTGTCCGAGTAAGATTACTTTCCTGGTCGAGCCATTTAGCCAGGCCGAAGTCGCTCACCAGCGGTTCGCCGCGCGCGTCGAGCAGAATATTTCCAGGCTGAAGGTCCCGATGCAAAATGCCTTGTGCATGCGCGTAGTTCATTGCGCGCGCAACCTTCACTATCAGCCGAACGCATTCGCGCGGGTCCTTGGCAAGCGCAGAACCAGCGCTGCGCAAACTTCCGCCGGTTGCCAGTTTCATGCTGAAGAAAGGCAAGCCCTCGTCAGTCTCGTTAACTTCGTAAATCGGCAGAATGTTTGGATGATCGAGACTGGCCGCGGCTTCGGCTTCGCGCCGGAATCGCGCGAGCGTCTCATGCGAATCGGCGTGGTAAGTGAGCACGCGCTTCAGCGCAACGATGCGCCGGGAATGCCGCTGACGTGCGCGGTAAATGACGCCCATCCCACCGCGCCCGAGCTCTTCCAGGATTTCGTAATTACCGAGCCGCCATTGCTTATCGGGAACGTTAGCTTCAGCCAGGACCGTTTCGAAAGCTGCTACCGACGCTTGCTGCTCTGTCTCGAGTCCCTCGACGAGAAAACAATTCACGCACCCGCGCTTACCCAGCTGAATCGTGGCGCCGCATTGTTCACATTTGCTCTTCGCCCGGATCACGCCCGATAACGATTCAGCCAGGCCATTTCCAGCAATCACAACGGTGAAGAGGTTGAAATGTTCAGGGCGGCGTGTTCACACACTTCCTTCAGATACTAACGATTTAGCTGTGCAATGTTCCTGCTAAGACCGATCCGCCGCCAGGACCGCACATAAGTGGCGGATCTCGTCATCAATGTCCGCTGGATTGTCAACCGTGTGAGCAACTTCATCGCGCAGGAGCCAACGGTAGCGGTGCCGCAGGTTGTGCAGTTGCTTTTTCACCATCGGCTCGGTAATCCCCAGATCAGATGCCAGACTCGCATAGGAGACGTCGGTTCGTTCCGCAGTTAGGTGACCGCTGAGTGTTTCAAACAGCCGCAAACGTCCGCGGGCTTCGCATTCTTCGCGGAGGCGGCGAAGCGCTTGCTCCACCACCGTGGCGGCCCAGCGCAAATCAAAGAGACGTTCCGGCGCCAGCGATTCGAGCGTCTCGGGTGGCACCGCGATTTCGGACGGCGCTTCTGCCATCCAATCATCCCAGGATACGAATTCTACCTGGCCGCCGCGTTTGGCCGCACCACTTCTCTCTCGCGCATGACCGAGGAAATTCTGGAGCGATTTGAGCAGAAACGACCGGAACCGGCCGCGATGTTCGTCCGCATGCTTCAGCCAATCGGTCTCTAGAATCATGACGAAGAAATCCTGCGTCAGGTCCTGCGCTTCCGGGATCGAAAAGCCGCGGCGACTGACGAAGAGAAAGATCGGCCGCCAATATGTCCGGCAAAGCTCAGTTAACGCCTGGCGCGCTTTTGCCTCGCTAGCTTCGGACTGGGCCGCGGAAAGGATGAGACTCCAGCGAGTTGTGCTGAATACGCGCGGTTCAGTCTCATCGCTCGTCCGCGCTTCCAATTTCACACGGAGTAAGGTGATGATTTTTTCCTCTTTTTACAAGGTAATTCCAGCCCCACAGACGCTCTAAGCAGTGGCGAAAGCCACATCTCGGCTCCTCGGTTCTCGCGACTGCTCTCAAATTTTATTCGGAACTTCGCCCAGTCACTTCGTTAGAACCCTGCTGACAGGAAAAACCAAACCATTAACAAAGAAAAAAACCTATGAAGATGAGCACAAGACTAACAATCAAAACAATTCTGGCCCTGGTGTTGACGTTCGGCGCGTCGGGTGTCGTCCGAGCGCAGACTACCGGAACTTGCAGCCTTCAAACTCTGGACGGCACGTACGTATTCGCCACGCATGGATGGAACATTGTCAACGGCGCTGCCGCGCCGAAAGCGATCGTGGAAGAGATCGAGTTCAACGGCGATGGCACGCTCACGAGTCCATTCGCTACGGTGAGCATAAACGGCACTATCTTGCACTTTAGCGGCGGCGCTGGAACCTACACGTTGCAATCGAACTGCACGGGGACGCTGTCATTCACGAACGGAATAACTTTTGACATTGTCGTGGATCCGCCCCCACCGCCATCCCACCAGACGTTTAGCAAGCACCTCTGGATGATCCAGACCCACGATCCAAGCGGAGCGTCACCAGTGTTTGAGGGAGAAGTAACGAGGGTGTCGCGGTAAGCCGCTGGAAAATACGGCTAGTGGGTTCAAACCCCTCGGCCGGACCACGATTGAGCGTTGGACGCGAGCGTTGGGCGAACCACTGGCTCGACTCGCTATTTGTTTGCCGCCAGAGCCGCGTCGCACTTTGCGAGCTGGCGAACCATTTCGTGGCGACGAAATCCGGCTGAGTTCGCCGGCGATTGCCTGGCACATTGACACTACCGAGGGCTGATTGACTTGTGGCCTTAATGTGACCATAATATGGTCATGAAGTCGGTGAGCGTCGCGCAACTCAAAAGCAGGCTCAGCCAGTATTTAGCTGCGGCAAAGAATGGCCAGGAAGTGACCGTGACCTCGCATCGGCATCCCATCGCGAAAATTGTCCCCCTGCAGAAAACGCTAGGTGACTTGCAGATCATTCCGGCAAAAAAGCCGGCGGCCGCTCTGACGAAAATCAAAGGGCTGAGTCTTGCGGTCGATCTTCTCGGGGACCTTTTGGCTGATCGGCGGCGGCGATGATGGTGTATCTCGACGCTTCCGTAGTGCTGCGAAAATTGCAGCGCGAGGCCGGAGCGCTGGCGGATTGGGGTCGTTGGGAACGTGCCTACAGCAGCGAACTGCTCCGTGTCGAGGTCTTGCGCACTATCGATCGTAATCGGCTGAAAGGCACTCTCACGGATCGCGACCTGACGAATCTGATTGAGAGAGCGCACGCCATTTTCGACGGAGTTGAATTTGTCGCACTCAGCCGGTCTGTTTTGAACAGAGCAGCACAATCCTTTTTCACCCCGCTTGGCACCGTCGACGCGCTGCATCTGGCGACGGCGCTGCGTTTGGTCGAAGTCATCAGGCTCGAGCTCCAGTTCCTCACGCATGATGCCGAGCTGGCGATGGCGGCACGCGGTGTGAACTTCACCGTTGAAGGCGTGTGACAGAGCTGTAGCGGCCGTTTCTGGCTGTCGAAGTCAAGTGCGCTCGCGCTCGCAGGGTGCTCTTACAAAAGAATGAAGATTGTGATTGTCGGTTCTGGCGGCAGGCTTGGCGCGGCGTTGCTGAGGCAGTATCAAGACACGTTCGACGTCACGCACTTTGACCACGCGCAACTGGATCTTTCAGATCTAGATCGGGTTCGTGAGCGACTCACGGCAGTCGACTTCGAGGTCCTCATCAATTGCGCCGCCTATACGAATGTGGATCTTTGCGAGAGCGAGCGCGACCGGGCGTTTCTCATCAATGCCGACGCGCCGCGGGTGTTGGCGGAGATCTGCCGGCATCAAAAGGCGAAGCTCATCCACTTCAGCACGGATTATGTTTTCGATGGTGAAAAGCGCGCGCCCTACACCGAAGACGATGAGCCGCGCCCGATCAGTGTTTACGGCCAGTCAAAGCGGGCAGGGGAAGAAAACGTCCTTGCTGTGGAAGACGGACATCTGGTGATCCGCGTCTCATGGGTATTTGGACCTGATCGGCCGAGTTTCATCGATGCGATGATCAAACGGGCCCGCGAAAGCGCGCAGTTGACTGCGGTGGCAGACAAATTTTCCACGCCGACCTACACGCATGATATTGCCCAAATGCTTCCATCAGTTTTCGAGAAGGAGAACGCACGCGGCGTTCTGCACTTTGCGAACAGCGGTCAGTGCAGTTGGCAGGAGTACGCGCAGCACGCGATTGACTGCTGTCATTTGTCCGGCGTGCCGGTAAAAGCAAAGACCGTTGGCGCATTGAGGTTAGCGGACATGACAAATTGGGTCGCATGCCGGCCGGTTTATACCGTGCTTGGAACCGGAAAATATCGCGCGCTGACCGGTACCTCACCCCGGCCTTGGCGAGACGCCGTGGCCGATTATGTTAGGAGCTTCTACGCCAACAAATGAAAACCAGCACTCTTTTCTTGTCGATCTTCATCAGCATCACTGCGCGCGCAGACTTGAAGTGGGAGCAGACACAGGTCGAATTACATCCCAGCCCGGCTGACAAACAGGCGATCGGCCATTTCAAATATCAAAATACCGGTGATAAACCGGTGCAGTTTAAGTCTGTTCGCTCTTCCTGCGGATGCACTGTCGCGCAGACGCAAAAGGAACGGGTCGAGCCCGGCGAGAAAGGTGAGATCACGGCCACGTTCAACATCGGCGACCGGACCGGCACGCA
Source organism: Chthoniobacterales bacterium (assembly GCA_035639455.1). Classification (GTDB taxonomy): domain Bacteria; phylum Verrucomicrobiota; class Verrucomicrobiia; order Chthoniobacterales; family UBA10450; genus AV17. The sequence goes on from DASQXY010000033.1 coordinate 5,272, forward strand.
GGTGAAAACGGTTACGGTTGAAACCGATGAGCCGACTGGGGCCCCGACTGTGTTGACGCTGAAGGCGGTGTTGCCGGAGATGCTCAAGATCCAGCCGACGCTGGTCTACTGGAATCAGGGCGAAGAGCCTAAGCCGAAGACGGTTTCCGTCCGTCCGGGGAAAGATTTTCACCTGGACGCGTTGAAGGTGACTTCGTCAAGCCCGCAGTTTTCGGCCAAAGTGACTCCGAACGCAGATAAGAGCGAGTTTAAGATCGAAGTTACCCCGACCGATACGACGCATGCCGCTAGTGGCATGCTCACGATTCAGCCGAACAATTTGCCGCGCGTATTTTATGCGTCTACGCGCGTGATGAGCACGGCGACGGCGCAGTGAAGTGCGCGGACTGTTCGCCACGACGCGTTCGTCCTTCGCCGGGTCGATGTTGCGGCAGGCGCTGATTATCGCCGCGTTCGCGCTCCTTCCGGCGATCGGTGAGGCGATTTATTTTCGCCAGCGCGTTTCGTGGCAATCGCCAATTCCGACCTCGGAAATGGTGACTGTGGATCAAGCGCGCGCCTGGGGTGCAAACGTGATTTGGGTTGATGCACGTCCAGACGCAGATTACGCGCGTGAGCATGTGCCTGGCGCGATTTCTTTAAACGAAGATCGGTGGAACGAATTGCTGCCGGGGTTGCTCGAGGCGTGGTCGCCAGAGAAGAAGCTAGTGGTCTATTGCAGCAGCCAAAGCTGCAATGCCAGCCGCGAGGTTGGGCGACGCTTGCGTGAGGAAGCGCAACTAAAAGACGTATTCGTACTCGAAGGCGGCTGGGAAGCGTGGCTGCTGCAGAATCGTTAAATCGATCGGCCGCCGCGTTCTCGATCTTGTCGTGGCCGCCGTCTTCATTTACGCCGGCGCGGTGAAGGCATTCGAGCCGACTCGCTTCGCCTACGACATCGACAACTACAAAATTTTGCCATGGTTCATGAGCGTGCGCCTCGCCTTCTATTTGCCGTGGCTGGAAATCTTTTGCGGGCTGGCAATCATCCTGCGCCGCCTTTATCTCGGCGGATTGTCGATCTTGTCTGTCCTTCTCGGGATTTTTCTTTTCGCTACGATTGCCGCAAAGGTGCGTGGTCTTGATATCACCTGCGGCTGTTTTGGACATGCCAGTGAGAACTGGAGCTTCTCGACGCATCTCGCGCTTGATCTCGTGATTTTGGCGGCGCTCATCGCCCTGCTCTTAAACGAATTAGTAAAGGCAACACGCAATGATCAGAAAACTTAAACACGGCTACCGCCTCTACTCGCGGAAGAAAAATCCGAAGACCGGCAAGCGACGAAATCTCGGCACCTTCAAAACCAGAGCCGCCGCCAAAAAGCACGAAAAAGCGGTGCAGTATTTTAAGCGGCGCTAGGTGTAACGCAGCTTTCGACGCGATTGCGATTTTCGCAATCAAGAGAGTCGAAAATTTTCGCGCGTGACCGCGTTTTCACACGCGGCTCGCGACTGGCTGCGAAACCGGCGTAAGCCAAACCAGGTAATCGCAGTTGTCGGCAACCGACGGGCCGAGTTACATGGGAATTCGAGCCTGCAGAATCGGCGCAAGTGGCGTACTATCGGAAGATGCCGCAGACACTTGAACCAAAAGCTGCTCCACCTGCGCAGAGCACAAACACAGTGTTGATGGTTCGGCCGTGCCGATTCTATCCGAATCCCGAAACCGCGGCTGATAACGCCTTTCAGTGTGCCGCCGCGGTTGACGTCGAACCGATAACTGCTGCGGCACGAAGCGAGTTTGATTCGGCAGTTGGAGAGTTACTACGTGCGGGCGTGAACGTGCATGTGTTCGAGGACACGCCAGAGCCGCACAAACCGGATGCCGTTTTCCCGAACAACTGGATCTCGACCCACCACGACGGCCGCGTTGCGCTTTTCCCAATGTACTCGGCACTGCGGCGCCGGGAACGCCGGCACGACGTCATTGACCAGCTGCGCAAGCACTACCGCGTGACAGAGGTGATCGACTACTCTCGCTTCGAGGATGAAGGTTGCTGCCTCGAAGGCACAGGCAGCCTCGTTCTCGATCACGTGAACAAAATTGCCTACGTCTCGCTCTCGAAGCGTTCTAACCCGAAAGTAATCCGCCAGTTTGCGGAAGACTTCGGTTACGAGCCGGTCACTTTTACCAGTATTGGACTCGGCGGGCAGCCGATCTATCACACTAACGTCATGATGTGCGTCGGGACTAACTTCGCGCTCGTGGGTCTTGCCATGATTCCCGACAGGGCCGAGCGGGAACAAATGCGAGCGCGATTGGGGTCGAGCGGTAAAGAGATCGTGGAACTATCAGCAAATCAGGTAGCGAACTTCGCCGGCAACGCCATCGAATTACACGACGCGGATGGCGAGAAGCTATTGGTGCTTTCGGCGCGTGCCCTTTCCGCCTTAACGGACCAACAGCGGAAAAGATTGGCACGCTATGCGCATCTAATCCCACTGGACCTTCCTACGATTGAGCTTGGCGGAGGCAGCGCGCGCTGCATGATTGCGACTATTCATCTGCCGCCCCTGTGAGCGCGCCTGCGGGCGATTCTGGGGAAGCACAGGCTGCTAGCCTGTGCTTCCCAGAAAGAGAGGGTTCACGCGGCAACCGGAAAGCGCGAGGCTGCTTTTTGGCGGCGAGCCGAATTGTAAGTCATGAACGAACAGGAGGTACCGGAGAAGCTTGGCCGTAGCGGACATTTCCGGTGGTGAAATTCGAAATGGGCCTTCGGAAACTTTCACACGGTTTGCGCGATCGATTGCGCGTCATCCGTAAAAATGTTCGCCGCGTACTTCGGCTCGATCGGCTAACCGCGGCGACGAGCAGATTGCCAGTTTCGATTCTGATCGGAGCGATCTGGCATGCGCCGGCGCGCGCGCGAATCAAATTCTTTCGCTGCGCGACACAACGCGTCCCTTCGGCGCCACCGCCTTTGGCGGACTGTGAAATCGATTCCGTCGACCAGTTTGGTGCTGGCTATGCCTGCTTGGCGGCTGTGCTTGGCCACGAGCGAAAATCTCCGCCTGCGGGCGAACTGGAATTTCTTGCCTCGGTCGCGGTGCGCCGGCGAGATCATCGAGGTGCAATTGCGCTCACGGACTCTCTCTTTCTCACAGCTTTTGCCAGCATCCTCGCGCCCCGTCGTGTCATTGAGATCGGCACGCTGACAGGTTTCTCAGCCGGCATTATCGCCGCCGCGCTGGCGCGGCAGCATGGAAGCGACGGTGCGGCGCGCGTCGACACAATCGACGTTCGCACCGATTGCGCGATCGACCCTAATCGGTCAACCGGGTTCGAGGTTGCAGAATTGTTTTCCACAGTTGCCTCGATGGTTCACTTGCACGCACCGCGCGATGCTCGGTTTGTCGCGCAGCTCGCGCTAGAAAACGAGTTGGAGCTTGCTTTTGTCGATGCCGACCATCAGCACCCGCTGCCGTTGCTCGATCTGCTTTGGCTGGCGCCTTACATCCAGCCGGCCGGCTGGCTTCTGTTACACGACATTCGGCTGGGGACGCTGACACAGCAGGCGCTCGATGCCGGACGGAAGACAGCTTTTCAACCGGTTTACGGAGCGGAATACCTCTTTGCTGAGTGGCCTTTCGGTAAAATCAGCGGCGGGAATATCGGCGCGGTTCAGTTGCCGCAGCAAAAAAGCGCACTCATTCCATTCGCGTTGCGCATGATGAGAATTCCATTCGAGCTTTCACAGAGACAAACCGGCGGCGTGCGCCGCGCGCTCTACGAGGCGGTCGCGGCGTTGTGCTGAAGATTCGTCCCGCAACCGAAGCTGATCGCGAGCCGATCTGGCAGATTTTTCATCAAGTTATCGTCACTGGCGATACTTATGCGCTTGACCCGCACATGTCCCGCCCCGATGCGCTCGCCTATTGGTTCCAAAAAGGCGCGCACGTTTATGTCGCGGAACACCGAAAATCTGTAGAGGCAGCCCGTGGCTTCCCTGGGGGGACAACGCCGTCGCCTACAGATGCAGCGCAGTATCGAGAACTTGTTGGCAGCTA
>DASQXY010000034.1:0-3142 GCA_035639455.1 Chthoniobacterales bacterium
GCCCGCCGAGCTCGGCGCGGACGGGCTATGCGCCGTGGCCGCATCACTCCTGCAGAAGATCGACAATCACCTGCACGAGCCGAAAATCGGCGCGCTTGTGGGCATGACATTGCACGCAGCAAAATCGATCACATTTCTCCGCCGCGACAATATCGTGCTCGCCGCGTTGCACAGCGGGGATGATCTGCCAAATGGCACACGCGAAAAACTCGTGACTCTGGTTGAGAAACTTTCCCGCACTTACGCCGAATCGGAGCCTGCCCATGTCGATCATTAATTACGCCAGCCGCGAAATACAGTTTAAGATTGTCTATTACGGTCCGGCACTCTGCGGGAAGACAACCAATCTGAATTACATCCATCAACGTATTACTCCGCAGAACCGCGGTGACCTGATCTCGCTCGCCACCAGCGCGGATCGCACTCTGTTCTTCGATTTTCTCCCACTGAATGCGGTCGTCATTAAAGGTTTCGTCACCAAGTTCCAGCTCTACACCGTTCCCGGCCAGGTGATCTACAACGCGACCCGGCAACTCGTTCTGCGCAGCGTCGATGGCATCGTCTTCGTTGCTGATTCGCAGTGGGAAAAAATGGAGGAGAACATCGAGAGCTTTAAAAACCTCGCCGAGAATCTCACACAGCAGAACATGTCCATCGACGACGTGCCCTGCGTGCTCCAGTACAACAAGCGCGACCTGCCGAACATCGCGCCGATTAACTACATGGAATATGTGCTGAACAACGGGAAGAAGCGTCTGCAAAGCTTCGAGGTGATTTCCAGCACGGGACAGAACGTCTTCGCCAGCCTGAACGCCGTCTCGCAAATTCTGCTGCACAAATTCAGTAAGCAGGACGACGTACCGCAGTCCAGGTCGCCGGCTGTGGCCGACCCAATTGAAGCGCCGCTTGCTCGGCCCCAAAGCGCGCCGGTATGAACGCGATTCCTGTCCTGACGATTGAAGACGTCGCCGCGCTTGACGGCGTGCTCGAAGATTTTCTGCGGAAGGCCGAAGCCGAGCTGACCGTCGTGATCGATCGCGGGGGGAACGTCATCTCGCAATTTGGGAACATGGACGTGACCGACGTGACAGTAGTTGCCGCGCTCGCCGCTGGCTCATTCGCCGCAACGCGCGAGCTGGCGCGGAGGATTGGCGAGCTCGAATTCAATGCTCTCTACCACCAGGGAAATGGCACGCACATCTTCATGAACTCAGTCGACGAAGACACAATCATGATCACAGTGTTCAGCCGACGCACGACAGTCGGACTGGTGAGGTTCTATTCCGCAGCGGCGGCTCAGCGGCTGGCCGAGACTCTCAAGTCGCTCCGCCACAGAACGCCCACGCTGAAGCTGGCGCCCATCCCAATAGCGCCCGTATTCGCTGATCGATAAGACCGTCGTTCGTAGTCGTCACGATCCGACAGGCGCTCGCAAGATTGACAATGATTTACCACCCTGCGGGCTGTCGGAACGAACACGCGCTGTTGGTGATGAGAGAGCTAGGGCTGGAATGCTGTCGTCACCAGACTAGCGTTATGTCCGCCGAATCCGAACGAATTGTTCAACGCCACGCGCACGGTTCGCTGCTGCGCGATGTTGGGTGTGTAATTGAGATCGCATTGATCATCCGGATGTTCGAGGTTGATCGTCGGCGGAATAACTGAGTCCCGGATGCTTAAGGCGCAGACAGCGGTTTCGACTGCGCCAGCGCCGCCTAGCAAATGACCGGTCATCGACTTGGTTGCGCTTATTGCCACATCATAAGCGCGCTTGCCGAACACCTTCTTGATAGCTTTCGTTTCGCTGATGTCGCCAAGACCTGTCGAAGTGGCATGGGCATTAATGTAATCGACCTCGGCGGCCGACACACCGGCGTGCTCCAGCGCCAATTGCATAGCGCGCGCAGCACCTTCGCCCTCCGGGGGTGGCGCTGTGATGTGGAAAGCGTCGGCCGAAACTCCGTAACCGGAGAGCTCGCAATAAATCTTCGCACCGCGCCTCCGGGCGTGTTCGAGCTCCTCCACAACCACCACGCCTGCGCCTTCACTCATGACGAAGCCGTCGCGGTCACGATCGAACGGGCGCGAGGCGCGCTCCGGTTCGTCATTGCGTAGACTGAGCGCTTTCATCGCCGAAAATCCGGCGAGACCTATCGGGACAATCGACGCTTCCGACCCGCCGGCCAGAAAAATGTCCGCGTCGCCAAATTTAATTGTGCGCCATGATTCACCGATCGCGTTGTTTGAGGTGGCACAGGCGGTGACGATACACAGGTTCGGCCCGTGAAGCCCATACTCCATCGAGATTAGGCCGCTGGCCATGTTGCTGATCAACATCGGAATGGTGAATGGCGATGTACGCGATGGCCCTTTGGTGAGCAAGATCCGGTATTGATCTTCCAGGGTTTTCAGACCGCCGATGCCACTGCTAACGATGACACCAAAGCGCTCGCGGTTGGTTCTTTCTAGGTCGATGCCGCCATCTTCCAGCGCCATTTTCGCTGCCGCGATCGCAAGCTGCGCGAACCGATCTGTTCGCCGCACGTCCTTGGGATTTTTGAAATAGCGCTTGGGCTCGAAGCCGCGGACTTCCCCGGCGATTTTGCAATCGTGCTCGCTCGTGTCGAAAGCTTCGACATGGCGGATGCCGCTGACGCCCTTCTTCAGGTTTGTCCAGAAGGTCTCGACGTCATTGCCGAGCGGAGTGACCGCGCCCAAGCCTGTGATGACGACTCTGCGATGATTCATGGTGATGAGTGACCAGTGATAGGTGATGAGCCGCGAAGTAGCGCGCAGAGAACTAACGTGTCACTGCGCACTTGTCACTTACCTTCAGCGTGCCCCCATTCCGACGCTTTGCACGGCCTGGAATAGTTTGCCCTCAGTGCGGATCGACGGCGCGATGATGATCTCGGTCTGCTGAAACTCGGACAAATTACGCGCGCCCACGTTGCCCATACAGGTCGTAATCGCGCCGACAAGATTCTGGCTGCCGTCGTCCACTTCTGCCGGACCGAACAAGATTTGTTTGAGCGGACCGGTCGTTCCCACTCTGATCCGAGTGCCGCGGGGAAGGTTCACATGTGGCGTGGCCATTCCCCAGTGATAGCCGCAACCGGGCGCTTCTTCTGCTTTGGCGAAC
>DASQXY010000035.1:0-6533 GCA_035639455.1 Chthoniobacterales bacterium
GCTACGTTTCCGTTCAGGGCGCGGTGCTGCATGGTGTCCGCCCGCCAAAGCTCGAGCCACGGCGATACCCGAAAGATTCGCCGCTGTGACACGATCAGCCCGAAGCGCGAAGAGGGTGAGGGACCTACTCTGCCCCAGTGCCAAGCAACTTAGTTTGCGCGCTCCACGATCAAATGTGAGGTCACTTCGTTCAGGATGACAGCGTTGAGTATGCTATTCACCATCAAGCCGCCGCTTGCGCCGATGGAAACAAAGTCGGTGGATGAGATTCCCGCTGGCGACAATTGGCAGTACGAGCCGAAATGGGACGGGTTTCGCTGCATCGGCTTTCGCCGTGATCGGGCCGTCTATCTCCAATCAAAAGCCGGCCAGCCGCTTGCCCGGTATTTTCCCGACGTAGCGGAGGCAATGGCGAATCTTTCCGCGGACGATTTCGTGCTCGATGGCGAGCTGGTCGTTCCGGTGAACGGCGCGCTCTCATTTGACGAATTGCAGTTACGGCTCCATCCGGCAGCGAGCCGTGTCGCGAAGTTGGCGAAGGCGCACCCCGCGCTTTTCATCGCGTTCGATTTGCTCGCGCAAGATCGACAATCGTATCTCCAGCGCCCGCTGCACGAAAGGCGGGCCCTGCTCCAGAAGTTCAAAATGACAGACGCGGTGAAACTTTCGCCCGCCACCACCGAGCTCGAGCAGGCGAAGAGATGGTTCGACAAAGTTGGCGGCGACCTTGATGGCGTGATTGCAAAGCTGCTCGACGCGCCGTACGCCTCCGGCGAGCGTACCGCCGCAGTCAAAGTGAAACAGATCCGCAGTGCCGATTGCGTGGTCGGTGGATTCCGTTACGCAAGCGGGGCAAAAGTGCTCGGCTCGCTCTTGTTAGGTCTATATGGGGATGATGGCCTGCTCCATCACGTCGGGTTTACATCAGCGTTTAAGGCGGATGAGCGGCGCGCGCTGACGAAGAGGTTTGAAGCGCTACGGAAGCAGCCGGGGTTCACGGGCAGTGCGCCCGGGGGGCCGAGTCGCTGGAGCACGGAACGCAGCGGCGAATGGGAACCGGTCGAACCGAAGGTCGTGGTCGAGGTGGCCTACGATCATTTCACCGGTGGCCGATTCCGGCACGGCACGAAAATTTTGCGCTGGCGCCGGGACAAAGCGCCGCGTCAATGCAACATGGACCAGGTCACCGGCCGCGAAGGAAAATCGCTAGCGCTTCTCTAGCGGCGGTCTACGGACGAGTGACACCGAGCTTCCAGAGCGCCGCTACAAAGTCATTCCGAACTCAGTTCGAAATTAATTTTTACCTCGTAATGCTCACCATCGCCGAGACCCGGCGGTAGCGGATCAACTTGCGTGACCCGTTTACCCACGGCCGCGACCGATTCGTCCACGTCGGTGTTGCCCGAGGCCTTGATGATTTGGAAATTCGAAACGCGTCCGTCCTTCTCGATCCGCAATTTGGCGAGCACGGAGCTCTTCGCGCCCATCGCAGTAATGTTAGTCGGTTGCACCCACTCGCTGTAAAACCGGTCGTGCAACATGCTGCCGTACCACGCAAACTGCGATTCGCCGCTGCTCGCGCCAGAGTGATCGCGACCTGCGCTGCCGATGGCGGCCTTGGCGGGCTCGTCTTTGGACGATGTGGGAAGCGCTGAGGGTAAGGGTGATTTCTCCAGTCGCGACGGCTCTGCGTTTTCGGCTTTATCGATCGGCTGCGGTGCAGGTGTGTGCTGTGGTGACGCTTTCGCGAGCAAAAGTTTCTTCGGCGACGTTTTGGGTTTCGGAGTAACAGTTGGTCTGGGTTTTGGCTTCGCTGCGGTTCGCGGTGTCGCGTTCACTTTCAGCATCGCAGTTTCGCGCGGAGTAGCGGTAGGTTTCGGAGAAGGTTTCGCTGCCGGCAGTTCAATCTCGCTGTTCGCCGATGCAATAATCGGCCGATCTTCTTCCGGCTCCCGTTCTTTGGGTGGGCTTGGGAGTTCCGCTTTCTGCATCGGCAGTTTAGCTTTGCAAACAAGCGAGGTGTCTTTGGCTGACGCAGGTCGTTTATCAGCAGAGCCGCCCATCCAAACGATGCTTTGCGCAGCCCCGGTTTTGCTCGCACCGCTCCAATGGATCAGGCCAGCGATTACGGCGCCGTGCGCGACGCCGATGAGCGCTACGTTTCGCCAGAACCCCGGGGGCTTCGGCATCTCTATTTTGACTCACCGCGCGTTGCAATCCCCACCTTCGTGATTTGGGCCCGCTGCAATGCGTCCATGACGGCGACGAGTTTTTGCACTGGCAGGTCGCGATCCGGCCGGATCACGAGCGCTACGCCCGGGTTCGCGCGTTTCAAGTCGCTGAGTCGCGTGTCTAACGTCGCAAGGGCGACAATTTCGTTGTTGAGCTTGATCGTCTCCGAGCGGTCGATCGAGATCGTCTGCACTTGAGATGAATTGATCGGCGGATTCTGTGCGCTACTCGATGGGATGACTACGCTCATGCTGTTTTCCAGCAACGGCGTCGTGATGATGAAAATGATCAGCAGCACGAACGCCAGATCGAGCAGCGGCGTAATGTTGATCTCGCTGAGCGTAGAGAGGCTTTGCCGCTGCGAGTAACGTCTCATCGGCGAAACGCCGGTTCGTGTGCACCGTGGTCGACGAATTTGTGCTCCAACTCCGAGGCGAGCTCGGCTGCGAAGTTGTCCATCTCGACGATCATCCCGCGTATGCGCGTGACGAGGAAGTTGTAGCCGAACATGGCGGGAATCGCGACGCACAGCGCGGTCACCGTGGTAATGAGCGCGCCGGACACGCCCGGCGCCATCGCGGCAAGATTCGGCGCGCCGGCCTCGGCAATACCGGTGAACGCGTCCATTACGCCCCAGACAGTGCCGAGTAACCCGAGAAAGGGCGAACCGCTGACGGCTGTGGCAAGGAGGATCATCTGCGACTCGAGCTCGAGCGCCGTCTCGCCAACAGCGCGTTCCATCGCGGCTCTCACCGCACCCATTTGGGCCGGCGAAATTTTGTCGGCGATTTCCAATCGGCCACGGAATGTTTCGTCCACTTCGGGGGAGCCGAGCAAATGAAAAGTCATTTCCTCACACCCGGCGCGGTAGACGTTGAAGTTGGGCGAGCCGGGAAAACGCGCGTTTTTTTCGAATAAACGCAGCGGTTGTCGATCTTGCCGGAACGCGGCGAGGAACCGCGCGTTTTGGTTGCGGGCAAATTGGATCACGCGCAGCTTCGTGATCATAACCGACCAACTGAAAATGGAGGCGATCGCAAGCAGGAGAAGCACCAGCTTGCCGGCAATCGTCGCGTGCTCAAACGCGAAGAGCAGACCGCCGGCGGCTAACAAACCTGAGGGGAACATTCGCGCCTACCCCAACTAGTAAATGACGAATGACGAATGTCTAATGACGAAGGAATGACGACATCCGATTGCGGTAAAAATCCATTTCGCGCCAACTCAGCATTTGAGCGTTCAGATTTTTTTCGGCATTCGTCATTCGCGTGTTGTCATTCTGGTTGGATACCTCGGGCGCATGTTCGCGGCGATCAGGAATGCCGCGCCGATCGCAATCAGAAAAAACGAGAAGAACTGACCGCGCGTTATGCCGGCGATTAAACTGGCGTCCGGTTCACGGAAGTTTTCGATGATAATGCGGAAAACGGCGTAGGCGATGAAGAACAGACCCGTCAGTACTCCATTGGCGACCCGCATTCGCGTGCGTACGAGCCAAAGGATCGCAAACAAAACCACTCCCTCAAACACCGCTTCGTAGAGCTGGGACGGGTGCCGTGGCGTTAAAATGCTGCGCAAGATTTCTTTCACCTGCGCTTGATTGCGGGCGGCAGCAATGATCGCTTCCGGCGAGTTCAACGCCGGGTCGCCAGCCGCACATGCTGCTATAGCGCGGTCAGCTTCAGCCGGATGATCGAGCAGCTCTTTCGGGAACTGCATCGCCCACGCAACCGTCGTCGCGCGACCGTAGAGTTCGCCGTTAATGAAATTGGCGCAGCGGCCAAAGAACAACCCGATCGGCACCGTCACGACCAGGTTGTCGCCCAGATTGAACCAGGAGATTTTGTGTCGTCGTGCGTAGTAAAACGTGAACGCTAGCACGCCGACCATGCCGCCGTGACTCGACATGCCACCTTCCCACACGCGCAAGATCGACATTGGCTCACGCAGCATTTCCGGCTTGTAGAGAAACACATACCCGAGCCGTCCGCCGAGAAGCACACCAAACAGCGCCGCGCCGGTGATGAAATCTGCGACGTGATCGATCTTGAGGTCGGCGTAGCCACGTTGCGCCAGAAAACGAAACACGAAATAGCTGGAGATAAACGCTAGTACGTAAGCGAAGCCGTACCAGCGCGGGCCAACATTGTCCCACAATCGGAAAACCAACGGGCTGAGATCATGAACATAGTAGGCAAACATTCGCGCCGAGCCTCACTGTCTGTCATCCCGAGCGCAAGCGAAGGACCTCACAAGCCGGTTGATCACACAATTTAATTTGCTAGCGCGCGCTTTATAGGATCTTTCGCAGACCGTCAGGGTGGCAGCGCTTTCGGTGTGCGTGATCGCGCGAGCACTCTCCCCAAAAACGGCGCGGTGCGGCTCGTTTTGTTTTTTGCAACCTGCTCCGGCGTGCCAACTGCGACGACCCGGCCCCCGTCCGTGCCCGCTTCGGGGCCGAGATCGACAATGTAATCGGCTTCGGCAATCACACTTAGATTGTGCTCGATGACGACGACGGTGTTTCCTTCATCTACCAGCCGATGCAGCACTTTGAGCAACAGCTCGATGTCCGCCATGTGCAGTCCGATTGTCGGTTCCTCGAGCAAATACAAGGTTGATCCTGGCTTGCGCATTTTGCGGATCCGCTCGTTTGCGGACCGTCCGACGCCGCGCTTCAATTGCGTCACGAGCTTCAGCCGTTGCGCTTCACCACCGCTCAACGTGGGGCTCGGCTGACCGAGCTTCAGGTAGCCAAGCCCGGTCTCGACTAATAAATTCAGCGGTCGCGCGATTTTTGGGTGCGCCGAGAAAAATTCGGCTGCTTCTTCGATCGTCATCTCCATCACGTCCCCGATCGATTTGTTGCTATAGAGAACCTCGAGTGTCTGCGGGTTGTAACGGCGACCACCGCACTCCTCACATGGCACGAGCGCGCTCGGCAGGAAGTTCATCTCCAGCTTGATCTCACCGTGTCCTTTGCACGTCTCGCACCGGCCGCCTTCGGCGTTGAAAGAGAATCGGCTGGGGGAATAACCACGTATTCGGGAAACGGGCAATTGGGCGTAGAGATTTCGGATCTCGTCGAAAATTTTGACGTAAGTGCCCGGTGTCGACCGCGACGTTTTGCCAATTGGCGACTGGTCGACTTCGTAAACCGCTTCGATCTCTTCCGTCCCGCTGACGAGCTTGAACAACTCGCCGTTGCCACTGCGTTTCCGGTTTTCCAATTGCTCGAGCACCGCCGGCAGCAGCACGTCATGCATCAGCGTCGACTTTCCGGAACCGGAGATTCCGCTGATGACTGAAAAGCGACCAACTGGAAAACGCACATTGACGTTCTTCAGGTTATTCGCGCGGGCTCGGTGAACCTCGATCCAGTTTTCGATTGTGCGCAGCGAACGCCGCGATTGGCGCGTCGGATGGCGCAGCGGTGATTTCAAGCACCGGCCGGTCTCGGAGCTTTTTGCGCGTTCGATGTCGTGCAGCGTGCCGGTTGCCACGACTTCGCCACCATGAATCCCGGCGCGCGGGCCAAGATCAACAATGTGATCGGCCCGCCGCATGGTTTCTTCATCGTGCTCGACGATGATGAGCGAGTTTCCTTTTTGACGCAGTGCGGTCAGCGTGTCGAGCAACCGCATGTTATCGCGCGGGTGCAATCCAATCGTCGGCTCGTCCAAAACATAAAGCACGCCGCGCAGATTTGAACCGAGCTGCGCCGCAAGCCGGATCCGTTGGGACTCGCCGCCGCTCAAGGTTTTGGCCGAGCGGCCGAGGGCGAGATAACCGAGGCCGACCTGTTCCATAAAGCGCAACCGCTGCTGAACTTCCGGAATCAGATCCGCGGCGATCGTTTGCTGGGTGCCGGTGAACTTCAACTTCCCGATCGCACGCGCCGCTTGATTGGCTGACAGGTTCGTGAATTCATCGATCGTCCAGCCCTGCACGCGCACGTGGCGTGCGACTTCATTCAAGCGCGAGCCGTGGCAAGCTGGACACTCCTGCGCTTCGGTCGCGTCGATCCATTCCGATTCTCGCTCAGCCGCGAGCTCCGCTTCCAATACGGAACCGCCATCGTCGGCTTGGCCGGTTTGGAGTCCCTTGTTAAAAATTTCTCCGAACCCGCCGCATTCTTCGCACGCTCCGTGCGGTGAGTTGAACGAGAACAAGCGTGGGTCGAGTTCTTCGAACGCCCGACCACAATTCGGGCAGCTCATCTCGGTGCTCACCACGCTGAGCCGGTTCTTGGAATCGAGCAGTTGCGCAGTGCCGCGGCCAATCTCCAGTGCGCGCTGTGC
>DASQXY010000036.1:0-2979 GCA_035639455.1 Chthoniobacterales bacterium
CGCGATACCGGTGGAATAGTGCGCGCTCTGTGCGCAGTAGGCGCAGTCCTCGCTGCATCCGCCGGTTTTGATGCTTAGAAGGGTGCAGCGCTGGATCTCTTCCCCGCGCCAGTGCTCGAGATGAACGGCCCGGCTTCGCGAGATCAAATCGAACAGCGGCTGATGATAGAGCGCGGATAATTCGGCAAATTGCATGACGCGCGACGGACTGACTGACCCAAGACGAGCGAGAGATTGCGCGACCTCATGCGAAATGACAAGAGCGGCCTTTCGGAACGCGCACTTTACTCTGTGCGGCCAACGCAGTTACACCGCGCTGTTCTGGTCGGACCAACGGGTTGTAAACCCGCTGCACACGCAGGCAAGATGGCTACCTTCCGATTTAGTTCTGCGTCACCCAGCGGCCGCCGGGCGACGTCAATATGGGCAATTCTTCCATCATGAACTGCGTCTTACCGATGGCACCGATCATCTTCGTGCTCGTCGCGTTGTACCATTTCTTGGACATGCTTTCGCCAGTGTGGCAACCCCAGCTCTGCACATAAGCGCCGTGCGCGAAATCGTGCCGGTTAATTTTCCAAAGCTCGCTTTCGTGCAGCCATGATTTGGAGGCGCTGTCGAGAATGTTGCTGTAGTCGAACATGAAACACGCCTTGTTCGAATGGCCGAAATATTCGAAGCCGGCGACTTTGAAGTTACGCCGGTCCTGTCCGTTGTTGAGATAATCAATGACGTCAGAGCCCTTGTTGAACCAGACGAGGTGCAGATTGAATTTGTCGCGCACCGACTCGATATAGCTGAGGAGGTCCTGTTGTTCCTGCTTCCCGCGATCGATGTAGCCCTGTTTGTAAACCAGCCACGTGATCGGCGCGTCGGGGCCGAGCCGAGCGCGCAACTGTTCTGTCCGAATCCGCGCCGCACGAACGAAATTGGCCCACCAATGGTCGTGTGGATAGAGCTTGTACTGCTCCCATTGCTTCAATGACGGGCCGCCGACGACAATTATCCATTCTCCGGGAGCTGGACCCGCCGTCGCCCGCGTCGCGACGGCAAACATCGACAATGCGCAAATCAAAAGAGCCCTTCTCATGCCCAGATGCGGGAGAGATTATTTAGCATCCGACCAAATCGCGCAAGTGGGGCTCGGCCGTAAATTTTAGCATCACACAAAGGACTGCTCGGTCCACCTAGATCTCGCCGCGCACCAGATCTTCCCACGTCTGCCGTTTACGAATGAGCTTGAACTGATCGCCATCCACGAGCGCTTCGGCTGGAAAGGGACGCGAATTGTAATTCGACGCCATGGCGAAGCCGTATGCGCCTGCGCTCATGATAGCGAGCAGATCGCCTTGCTTCAGGGGCGGCATCTCGCGGTCGAGGGCAAAGAAATCGCCCGATTCACATACCGGTCCCACAATGTCGACCTTTTCCATCTTACTCGTGGTCGTAATCGGTTCCTTCACCGGGGCGATCTCGTGATAGCTATGATAAAGCGCAGGACGAATGAGGTCGTTCATCCCGGCATCAACGATGGCGAATTTTTTTTGATCGATCTGCTTGATGTAAGAAATGCGTGTGAGCAGCACGCCGGCATTGCCGACGAGAAATCGCCCCGGTTCGATGAGGATGCGGATTCCGAGCTCGCGCAGCGGCGGCAAGATCGCATCGGCATAATCACGAATAGTGAAAGCCGACGGTTCGCCGCCGTGCTCGTGCCACCATTTGCCCGACCCGCTCTCTAGCGCGCGGCGATAGATGATCCCCATCCCACCGCCGATGCTGAAGAATTTAATCCCGTATTTCTGCTTCAATTGACCTGCGAGCGGCGCAAGCTTGCGAACTGCGGCCGCAAACGGCTCCGCGTCCGTGATCTGCGAGCCGATGTGCATTTGTAGACCGACGATGTCGATGTTGCGCATGCTGGCGGCGCATCGGTAAACCCTCGCCAGGTCGTTGAGCGGGATGCCGAACTTGTTTTCGCGCGACCCAGTCGCGATGTATTCGTGCGTGTGCGGATTGACATCCGGGTTGGCGCGAAGAGCAATCGGCGCGCGCAGCTGTCTCGCGCCTGCGATTTTGTCGATGTAGTCCAGCTCGGCTTCACTTTCGATGTTGAAGCTGTAAACGCGCTGGTCGAGCGCATATTCGATTTCCTCGCGTGATTTGCCGACCCCGGCGAACGTGCATTTGTTAGGCGCGCCGCCAGCCTTCAGGACGCGAAACAATTCGCCGCCGGAAACGATGTCGAAACCGGCGCCAGCCTTGGCCAGTAATTTCAGGACGGCGCCATTGGAGTTTGCCTTGACTGCATAACAGATCAGGTGGTCCAGCGGCGCGAGCGCGGCGTCGAGCCGGTGGTAGTGATCGAGAATGGTTCCAGCGCTGTAGACATAAACAGGCGTACCGAATTCAGCTGCGACACGCGTAAGATCGACATCTTCGCAGTAGAGGTGCCCGGCGCGGTAATGGAAAAAATGCACCCGCGAATCTAGCGGTGGGAAGCAGCGGTTTCCAAATTGGCGAGCGTCTCCCAGAGCACGTGGGACGCGAGCGCTACCCGAACGTCCTCAATCCGAGATTAAGGAGCGCGATCAACGCGACTCCGAGAGAAAAGCTCGTCAGCACAAGTTTTTTCCCATGCTTCATCATTTCACCGAGGGCGGCGTGGGCGGCGAGGTAGAAAAATCCGCCACCCACGTGGGCCATGATTAATCCGATCCAAAACGTCGAACCCTTTGCCAAGAATAAAAATCCGATCACTCCGCCGAGAAGTGTGGTTGCTTCCACAGCCGCGACCCAGCCGAGCGCAAGCGCGCGTTGAAATCCAGCGCCGATCAAGAGACTGCCGAGGGCGAGGCCTTCAGGGACTTTGTGGACGCAGAGAGCAGAAAAGAGCGACCATTTCATGGACGCGGCGGTGGGCGCTTCCTGCTGAAGTCCAAGGGCCAAACCATCGGTGGTGCTATGAATGGCCAGTGC
>DASQXY010000037.1:0-16954 GCA_035639455.1 Chthoniobacterales bacterium
GACAGTTTGGTCGCCATAAGCGTTGCCAAGAACATCTGCGGCCGTATTCGCGAGCATGGCGTTCTTCTTGATGTAAAGAGTCCAGTCACCAACAAGCACGGGATCACCGGTTTTTTTTCCGGTCTCGATCGCATATTGATCAACGGCGGCATCGATCAGACGTAGATCATTCAGAATGCGACTGGCCTGGGAGCGTTTGCGGGCACGAAGGAATCCAGGAACAGCGATCGCCGCGAGCAACGCGATGATCGCGACGACGATCATGATTTCCACCAACGTGAAGCCATCGCGTTTGGCTGTCAGTTTGGTAAACATAACTGCGTATTTTCGCTTTTTATACTTCCTCGAGTACGAGGCGCTATCGGGCGTGCTCACGACTCGTTCCCTGTCATTCCCAAGATGAGAATGACAGGCGAATGAATCGTCAGATTCTGTTACGGACCGTAAGGCGACCAGAAGCCGGTGCCGGCCACATCGGATAGCGCGTTATAGTCGTTCGTCGGTACCCCAGGGATGCTGTCTACGGCTTGGTTGCCGTAGGATGAGCCGAGGATGCTGTTTGTGGTATTATACAGCGCCGTCCCCTTCTTGAGGTAGTTTTTCCAATCGCCCGGAACGACAGTGAATCCTGTCGCGCGATTGGTTTCGATCGCGTATTGATCGACGGCTGCGTCGATCAAACGAAGGTCGTTCAAAATACGACTCGCCTGCGAGCGTTTGCGGGCCCGGAGGAACCCCGGCACAGCAATCGCCGCAAGCAGCGCGATAATCGCGACCACGATCATGATTTCCACGAGGGTGAAGCCCCCGCGTTTGCTATTGAGTCTGTTTAACATGCTGTTTGCTTCCTTAATCTGTTGTTTGGTTTGACTGCGCTCCGCGGCCTGGCCGAGGAGTGTCGCTGTAAACAGCAGTGTTGATGCCAAGCAGCGCGGTTTTATGAGTTTACCCATCGTGGAGGTCCCTGCCACGGCTTCCATGCGCGATCACATCGCACGCAATCTGCTTGGCTGAACGTGTGAGCTTCTCCAGAGGGCTCGTCCCCCGCAGCCTACGTCCCCAGCACTATCTCTTCTTCTTCGTGTTCGCGTTGCGCGCGATCGCGCTGGCGCGTCTAACAAGCTCGCCGTTCATGCTTCCAGCCCATGGCGACATGCATTTTTACAATGAATGGGCCCAGCGCATTTTGCACGGGCGCTTGACTGACCACCTTGCGTTCTATGGGCTGCCTCTCTACGCCTACCTTCTGGCGATGCTCTACACATTGTTCGGCTACGACCCATTTGTTCCGGCTTTACTACAGGCACTGATCGATGCTGGAACGGCAGTCCTCGTTTACCAGATTGGCGCGCGGATCTTCTCGTCGGGCGAATCCGACGTCAGTAACCCACGGACGGTACCCGCATTTTTTCTGCACAACCGCGGCAAGCTGATCGGCGCGCTTACTGCGGTCGGTTGGGCGCTGTTTGTACCAGCACAGGCTTATGCCGTCATCCTGATGCCGATGGCTTATTCGACTTTCGTATTTTGGCTCGTGGTCTGGCTGATTGTTCGAAACGATTTGGCGCCGACTGCACGCGAATGCTTCCTGCTCGGCCTACTCATCGGTGTTAGTGCAATGACGGTGGCAACAATTCTTGTCCTGGTGCCACTGGTCATGGCAGCGCTCGTATTCAAAGGCAAGATCGACCGTCCCCGCCTCGGTACCAGTATTGCGTTAGGCGTGACCGTTCTCTTTGGCGGAATTGCAACCGGCACCTCACCTTGTTGGATCCACAACTATTTTGTCGGGCATGACTCGGTCATCCTCTCCGGCCACAGCGGTATCAATTTTTGGATTGGGAACAATCCAACCGCGAACGGCTACCCAAAATTTCCGCCTGGTCTGCATGCAGGGCAGACCGCGATGCTTCAGGATTCGATTAGTCAGGCTGAAGCAGCCGTGGGTCATCACCTGAAGCGAGCCGAGGTTTCGGCTTACTGGTCGAGCAAAGCGCGGGAGTATATCACGACTCACTTCGCCGAGTGGCTCATGCTCGTGTTAGTGAAGATCCGAAACTTCTGGAATGCGTTTCAATACGATGACCTAAGTGTCATCACAAACCTGCGCGAGGTCGGCGTGATTTTGCGCGGCATCTATTTCGGCATTGTCGCGGTACTCGCCGTTCCGGGCATGGTTCTGGCCTGGCATCTCGCCCCGCGCTCTCGATGGGTTACTGCTGCAATTTTGCTGCAAATGCTGGCACTCCTTCCGGTGTTTGTAACCGAGCGTTACCGGCTGGCGGCAGTTCCGGGGCTCCTTCTCCTGGCGGCATTCGGATTATCGACGTTGTGGCAAGCCTGCGTGACAAAGCAGTTTCGCTGCGCGGTCGTTTATTTCGCCCTGCTGATAACATCCGCGATCGCTGTGTCACTGCCGCAGCGGGATCCATCTCTCTGGGCGCTCGATGCCTATAACTCCGGGTGGCACGCGCTGGAAACAGATGACCTCTCGCTCGCGGAAAAGAAGCTCGACATTGCTTACGCCTACGTTCCGGGTAACGCCGAAATCAATTTTGCGCTCGGCAATCTTCGGTTCGCTCAAAATGACAACAATGGTGCCAAATCATTCTATCTCGCGGCCCTCCGGCTCGATCCGAATCATGGCGGCGCTTATAACAATCTCGGTATTCTCGCTTTGCAGGACAGCCAGTGGACCATAGCCGAGAAATTCTTTGCTAAGGCGGTGCAACAAGATCCAACCGACGCAAAGACATATTACTTATTGGCACAAGCAGAGCTTAATGCGCGGGATCTCCACAGCGCCAGCGACGCGATCACTCGAGCACTCCAGCTTAACTCCAGCCAACCGGAATTCCGTCGGCTAAACGAGCAGGTTCAACGCGCCCGCAGCATCCAGCAGCCGTAGCCAAGCCCGAGCTCGCCGCTGTGATGCCGGTACCGAAGCTGCTAAAGTGATAGGCGTGGAGCTCTCGCTTCGTCGCTCACTCCAATTCACGCCTACTGCTGAGTTACCATCGCTCCAGTCAGTCGCGCGAGTCAACGGGCAGATCCATGCAATCGTGATCATCGGCGCCGCCTTGGTTGCTCTGTTCTTAAAACTATCGATCGCTTACTACACGTTCGGAACCAATGATGTTGCCGCGTTCTACATGTTTGCGCGCTCGCTCAATGAACACGGGCTGGAGTGGACCTACCGCAACGGCGTCCCTTGGTTGTCTAACTCACCAGTATTTAACCACCCGCCTTTACCCGCTTACTATCTGCAGTTAATCGATGTCCTTTCGCGTCAGGAATTTTGCCGCGCGCACGGGCTCACCTTTCCCTTCCTTCTTCGGTTGCCGGGGATCGTTGCCGACTTCATCGCAGCGCTGATTTTATTCCGTACGATAGGGACTTCCCAGATCCGCATTCCACTTTGGGCCCTAGTTTTATTCGCGCTAAGTCCCGTCTCGATCATGGTCGCTGGATTCCATGGCAATACCGATCCCGTGATGGTGATGTTTCTCCTCGTCGCAAGCTACATGTGTCTACGCGGACGACCGATTCTGTGCGGAATTTTCTTTGCCCTAAGTTGTCAAATCAAGGTTATCCCGCTTCTCGTATTGCCCGTTTTTTGCTTTTTTTGGCTAAGGCGCGGGACCGCGCTGCGGTTTACAGTTGCGTTCGTACTCCTGACAGCGACGATGTGGAGCTACGCTTTGGTGAGCTTTCCGCTGCTGTTTGTCCGAAATGTGATCGCATACGGCAGCTATTGGGGTCACTGGGGAATCACGTATTGGCTCCAGTTGACCGGATCTCCGCAGCTCAACGCGACACGATTCGCAATGCCAGCGGCAGCTACCGTGATAGCGGTTTTGCTGAAGGCAGCCATTATCTTGGCTGCGGTAGTTATAGCTTGGCGGCGTCGCTGCCTTAGTGCGGAGGCGGCGATCTCGTCTATTGCTTATGCCTGGATTGTTTTTTTTGTATTTACGCCGGGTTTTTGCGCGTACTACCTCGCGTGGCTAGCGCCCTTCGTCCTGATTCTCTCGCCCGTGTTCTACGCCTGGCTCACGGCGATGAGCGCTCTGTTTCTCTTTTTCTTCTACAATGGCCTTACAGGCGGACTGCCATGGTTCATCGGCGTATCAAAGTATACGGATCCTGACCGACTTAGCCTCCTAACTCCGTGGTCACTGTGGCCGTGGGTTACCGTAATTTGCGGGATGATTCTATTGTGGAAGAAAGCCGTTAACGCTGCTCCATCTCTGCGCTTGTTCAGCTTGGAACCGTTGCCTTTAGATGGCGCGTAGAGATGACTTGCAACGACTGTGCCGACATCCTAACCGAGCGCGCGCCAACCAGCACTGAGCTGGTTCAAACAACCGATCGACCACCGGCCGGAGTGCGCCGCCGTGATCTACTGAGGCGCCTCGAATGTGGAGTGGCGCTTCTCGTTTCGATAATCATTATCTTTCTTGTTGTTGTCCGCGTGACGCACGCCGGCGCGCTTTGGCGAGATGAATGCGCTGTTGTTCAATTGGCGCAGATGCCGACGATGGAAGACATCGGCCGGAATTTTCAACATGAGGCGTTTCCCCCGCTATTTCCCCTTATCGTCCGCGCTTACATGACGGTGTTTGGCTCGAGCGACGCTGCGCTGCGAGCCTTCGGTTTCTTGGTTGCGTGCCTGGTGATCACCGCATTTTGGATCAACTCGCGGCTATTTCGCAACGGTCCCCCGTTGGTCGGCTTGGCGTTGCTCAGTCTGAATACTACGTTTCTGGTCTGGGGAACAACGATCCGCGGCTATGGTTTGGGTAGCGCGCTGGTTGTTCTGATGTTCGGCTGTGTTGGCAGCCTCCTTGTCATTACAAACCGTAGACGCATCATTGCCGCACTGGTGGTTTGTCTATTAGGTGTTCAAGTTCTCCTCTACAACTCGGTTCTGCTGATCGCGATTGGCCTTTCCGCCGGCGCCATGTTTCTCGCTCGCCATTATTTAAAACAAGCCCTCGTAATTTTAGCCATCTGCGCCGCCGCGGCCTTTTCCCTTCTGCCCTATATCCCAGCATACTTGCGGGCGCGAGATTGGAACATCCTCGTACGCGGCACGCCTACCGCGTACTCTCTATGGAAGCATTTTGAGGTTGCGCTGGGTAATCCCGGATACAGCGTACCGACGGTTTGGTATTTCATCGCCGTCGCCTTAGCCGGAGTGTTCATCTACCGACTCTGCAAATCTTCTCGCCCGGAGAACGCCCTGAGCACTCACTTCCTTTGGTATTCGACCCTTGTTTGCGGATTAAGCCTGGCTGGTTGCTACAGTTTTCTGCGTCTGCTCAGCTACACGACAAGCGCCTGGTATTACCTCGCTCTCAGCTGTGTGATTGCAGCCGCCGTCGATCTAGTCGCGTCGAGTCTCGCTACAAAGGTTTGGTTGCGAATCATTCGCGTCGGGTTTGCACTGGTCATTGGTATCGGAGCGCCTTTTGCCAACTGGTCAGCCATTACCGAACGCCAGACAAACGTCGACTTAGCGGCACGAACGGTTGCGGCGCACGCCGCAGCCCATGATTTGGTGGTGGTGGTTCCGTGGCAGTTTGGGATCCCGTTTCAGCGGTATTACCGCGGCGCGGCGCCGTGGATGACTATTCCCGAGATCGCCGATCATCAGGTTCATCGGTATGATCTGATGAAAGTGAAAATGGGGTCCGCGCATCCGATCGATGACGTTGCGGAGGCTGCTCGATCTGCCCTACGGTCCGGAAATCGTGTTTGGCTTGTCGGTGGACTGAACCTCCCAAAGCCGGAAGAAGGACCAATGATTTTGCCGCCTGCGCCAGCCTCGCGATTCAAATGGGACAACCGGGCTTACACCGCAGCATGGTGGCAACAACTAAGCGTTTTCGTGGTTGTGCACTCGAACACGGTCGCTCCCGCGTTTCTGGCTCAGCCCGATTCTCTTCGGATAAATGAGCTCGAGCAGACCTCTCTCGCGGTCGCTACGGGTTGGCGCTAGCCGTGCCATCCTTAAACAGCTGCCGGTGATTAGTTGATTGCAAGTGGCGGCCCATAATCGAATGCGCCGCCTTTTCGCGCCATCACGACAAAACTGTTCGTCCGCCACCGGGGTCGGTAATTGTCACCGAGCCATCTCACCACTGGATGACCCCGGGTATATGAGAACGCGGCATTCGAGGATATGATAAGCTCCGGCATGCTGTGGTGCAGATCCTTGAGCACTCGCGCAGATAACTTCATTGCGAGCGGTCCTGCCTGCATTGGATAGGCGAACACAAGCCCCGAAGCCGGTTCACGTCGCGTATTAAAATAAAATCCGGGTTCGTTGCCCCATTCATACAAAGTGGCGCCTGCTGGAAGAAGCCTGTCCAGTTTGGCCGCGAGCCGATCCGCTTCGATGAAAATCGTGCCGTATTTCTTGACCGACCACCCCTCGGCTGGCAGCCGGTAGTACGGTATTTCCAACAGAAGCAACACTGCGCAGGTTACGGCCGCAGTCACATATGACAGTGCTCGGAGAGATGCAGGTAACGCTTGCTTCATCAGCGCGACCGTCCAGCTGGCGCCGATTGCCAGCGGCGGTAACCAAAGCTGATAGTAATGGGGGAAAAACCGGCCTGGAAGCACCACTGCGAAATGCGTAGCCACGACAAACGTCAAGAGCAAAACCCAGTGGCGTCGCGCGCCTAGTCCTAAGCCGGCAACCACTCCAGCCAGAGACAATGTTGCCATTGGAATCAAAACATCGAGCACGTCCGCAGACACAGGCGGCCAGTGCGCGGCCTGACTTAGATTTCCCCATACACCACCGGAGTACCAGCGGTTGTAAGTGAATACGGCCTCGATAAAGGCGCCGATATCCCCGCGCGCCGCAAAGTAGCCAAACATCAATGCCCAAGCCACTGCTCCTATTGCCCCAATCAAGACAAGATCGAGAATGGCTCCTTTACGTACACCGGCTTGGCGTGAGGCCAGCCATAGCACCAGCAGCAGGGCGATCTGCGCAACAACGATCTGCTTGTAAAGCGACGCTATGGCAAA
The DNA here is from genome assembly GCA_035639455.1 of Chthoniobacterales bacterium. Taxonomy (GTDB): domain Bacteria; phylum Verrucomicrobiota; class Verrucomicrobiia; order Chthoniobacterales; family UBA10450; genus AV17. The sequence goes on from DASQXY010000037.1 coordinate 7,048, forward strand.
CAGCAAACCAGCGCACATCGCGCGACGCCAGCCGAGTCCTTCTGCTGGCGCATGGAGGAGAACCGCAAACCCAGCGGTAAGAAATGCGTTTAGAAATACCTCCGTGTTGGGCTGATTGCCTTCCAACGCGAGATCGCCCGACGCGAACGTCCACAGCGCCGCCGCAACCAGGCCACCGAGCGCTCCGCCACCGCAAGCTTTCCCGGCGAAATAACACGCCACCATCGTAGCAATGGCAGCCGCGACGCTGAGGAGGAAGATTGCGTCCCGTCCGTAGCCGGCGGTCAGCTCCGCTGCGGCGTAGGTAAGGTGGACTGCCGGGGGTTTATGGTCCCACACATCGTTGTAGAGCGCTTTACCACTAAGGATCTCGTGCGCGACGACCGCGTAAGTTGTTACGTCGCGTTCGAGTGGCTCGTCATAGGTGTGTAGCCGCAGAAAGAAAATCAGGCCGCCAAGCGCGACGAGAACGGCCACGGGTAACGTCCGGTTCACTTTACCCATCGCTCAAAAGGAAACGGATGTTTCCTGCTGTTGGCATGATTCGAATCGGCGAATGTGATCTCCGGCTGACGGTGCAGGAGCCGCTCGACAATCTCCAAGCCTTGCATAAAGGAATGGTCCTGATTGCTCACTTCATATTTCCAAGCACCAAACCGTCCGCGCGAATAGATGTGGTCCGATTCGAGAGCGGGCAGAATCTGCGTGAGCGCCGCATCGCGGCGCAAGCTCGGTGTTGGATAGCCGTACTTGGCACGATAGCTCCACGTAGAAACGATGTCGTCCCCATTGATTAACTGTGTGTTGTGCAAACCATCGATCGTCTGCTGCACCAACCTGCTATGATCTACCGGCTTGACTTGCGACTCCGAGGTTTCAGCCATTAACGACCAAGTGTTTGCGACGTCTGGCACGTTATGTGGCGAATAGTTGCTGAACACCGTGACGCGATAAAACGGGCAGTCGTCCTCCGGGAAATACATCCAGCACTTCGTTCTCAAATGCTCCGGCGGTCTGCCTTTTAGGCCTATACCGATGATGTTTGCGCTGGAATACCTCAAATCCCTATCAGCGATGCGCGCGAACTCATCGTAGGCGCCTAACCGCAATAACTCGGCCAACGGTAGCGTGCTTACCATTGCATCATAGTTCCAGGTTCGGCCATCGATGGTACGCACAGAGCGCGATCGTGGATCGATGCGTTGCACGGCATTGTCGAAGTGGAGGTGATGCTTCGGTAAGCGTGCGGCGCACGCACGCCAAATTGCCCCGGTGCCGCCGTGCTTTGGAAATTGAAAAACATGATTCGGGCCCCAGGAAACGTCGTCTCTTTGCAGAAGAATGTTCTCCAGCACACGGTCAAGATCGACAATCGCCACGCGCTCACCGACCCAGCCATGACTCAGCTCCTCCGGCGGATAGGCCCAGACTTTAAAATTGTAGGGCAGCAAAAAAACTTCCGCGATACCCGAACCGAAGGTGGCCAAGACCCACTCCTTGAAATTCGCCGGACGCGATCCGTGTTTCGAAGCCTCCACTAACCCGCGCAGACAACGCGCGAAATCTTCCGGCGGCAGCCGCCGGATGTTGTTCTGGAACGGATACGGCACGAAACGGTCGCGCAGCCACACCCATGACTCCCGCTCGTGAACCAACCATTGATCCTTTGGTATGAGCGCGTGCATGAGCGCATCGAAATACTCATAGTGCGAGAATTGCACGTGCCCGCCAATGTCCCAGAAAAAACCGTTCTTATCCCGGAAGGAGGACGCCAACCCGCCGGCGTAGTCGTTCGCCTCGAGCAAATGCCAGTCGCGATGGCCGAGTTCGTTAAGACGCCACGCGGCGCCGAGGCCAGCGGGGCCACCACCGAGGATGAGAATCTTCATGAGTGATCCGGCGCAAATCGCGCAAAAAGGCGAAACCCATTTGTGCGATTTTGCGGTAGTTGATGCTGTTTTCGCCGCCCTGGCGCGCGCGGAAATGGATTGGCCAATATTTCCAGCGCAGTCCCGCTTCTCGCTCCAACGCAATCGTCAGCGCGATGTTGTGAAGATCGACATCGCGCGGCACACGCCGCAGCGCGCGTCTTAGTGCCCCCGCGCGGACCAGCCGGTACGGCACGTTGGGATCGCGGCAATACGTTCCGGTCAAGAGCCAAAGTAACCCTCGACAACAGCGCGAAATCATCAGTCGACCGAGTCCGTCATCGCGCGTCCGGCGGTAACCGAAAATGCAATCGTACTGCGCACGGTCATGATAGAACTGTGCGAAGTACACCGGGTCGCATTGGCCATCGGAATCGATCTGAAAAACCCAGGTCGCTCCTTCATTGAGAGCGAGTTCGTATCCGTGACGACAGCTGCGTCCATGGCCGGAATTACCTTTCTCCACAATCCGGAGACGCGGGCCGAGTTCGGCGGCAAGTGATGATAGCGCTGCGGCGGTGCCGTCCTTCGAGCCATCATTGATCACAAATAACGAAAACCGTGGCGCTATCTCCGCGAGCACGGCGAACCACTCCCGCACAACCGCGACGATGTTGTGCGCCTCATTGTAGACTGGCATCACCACCGCGAGCTCCGGCGAGGCGAACTGTGGGGACACGTTCATTGCCCTGCTGAAAGCAGGTTTCCGGCCTAATTCGCAGTTTCGGCGGCAAACTCGGCGCCAAAGCTTTCCGCGACGGTTTGTATCTTGCTCAACGCCACAGACCGATTACACCTCGAAATGACGCCTACCGCATTGGTGAACATGCCACTGACCGAATCGCGCCCGCGCAAGAGTCCTCCTAAGCGAACCCGAAGCATCGACATGATCCTGCTCGGAGTGATCTTGGCGATTGGAATTTTTCTGCGGATTCCGGCGGAGGCTTTTAAGGCAGGCGCGCCGCTGCATAGCGTTGCCGCGCTACATCCGCAGCCCGCTTTTCGGCAACTTGGGTTTGATGAAGGTCTTTACCGGAAATACGTCGAGGCTCTGAGCCAAGGCGGCATTACATCATACCCGGACATTGTCGATGGTTACATCGAAGTGCAAAAGACGTTGCCGGGCTCTATCCTGCCACCGCTACGGTTTCTCTACATCTTCGCCGCCTACGTCTGGCACTTACTTTTCGGCTGCGACGCACTGGCCGCGCTACATCAGGTTGCGGCATTTTTTAGCGTCCTAACTCTCGGACTGGCGACCATTTTTGCTTGGCGATTACGCGGTGCTATGTGGGGCATCGGCGTCGCTGCGCTCACGGCGGTTGCACCTACACAACTGCACATGTCACAACACGCGCTGGTTGACGGCTTCTTTACGTTCTGGGCGCTGCTCGTCCTCTGGTTATTTTGGGAAAACCTGCAAGCGCCGCGTGATTGGCGATGGCTTGTCGCCTACGTCAGCGCATTCGCGTTGCTTGTCCTGACAAAGGAAAATTCCGGTTTCGTTTGGGTTGCGATCCTCGTTCTGCTCGTTGCAAACACTTGGCTCGGCTTTGGCACGATCATGCGCGAACTCGTGATTGCGACCATACTCGGTCCGTTGCTCGGAGTTGTTGTCCTTGTGTTTCTCGCTGGCGGTGTTGACACGCTGTTTCACACCTATCAACTCTCGGTCGGGAAAAACTTCCAGCTACGGTACGCCGTTCTAACCGGCGATGGACCATGGCATCGTTACCTTGTTGACCTTTTACTGGTGAGCCCGATCATTTTGCTGCTCGCGCTCGGATCAGTCGCTTGCCTGGAGCGCACAAAGAGACCGGAGCTCTTCATGTCCGTCTTTATCGCCGCGAGCTATCTGGTGATGTGCAATCTCAAGTATGGGATGAACCTGCGTTACGCTAATATGTGGGATATGCCACTCCGCTTCCTAGCGTTCAGTTTCCTGGTTAGCCTTATCACCCGCGTCAGGCGTTATCACAACATTCTACTCGGCGTTGCCGTGGCGGCGATCTGCGCGGTCGAACTGCGCCAGTACATTATCTTGGCCGTGCAATTCCCACTTTACGAGCTCGTCAGTGAAGGATTGCTCCGCGCGCTGCGAATACTCAAGGCGCAGTAGCCGATCACCACCTACGCCACGCGCCCAAGCATCTGCGGACAGGCGGCTGGAGGCGTCGCCGTGACTTTGGCCGGCGGCTGACCTAGGGCTGACGGTCGCGCTCGCAGACAAATTTGATCAGCAAACAGATGCGGCGAAATCTTGAGGAGCAGTTGATTCAGCTTCAGCAACGCGTTTGTCCAGCGGCCGGCCGCAGTAGTATCAATCGTCACCGGGAGGCCACGCATTTCGGCGAGTTCGTAACCGGTTTGATGCAGCAGACCGCGCAAGGTCTTCAGAGTGAATACGCCCTCGTTCGGCGTGACTCGCATAACGCAGCGGTCGCCGCAGATCCGAGCCAGCGCCGTCATCAGCGGACCGGCCAATGAAGCGGCGTTCGGCGTCGTAATAACCAGTTCCGAGCCACGCGGGGCCATTCGCCGCCGGAGTACTTGTAGGAACATTTGCGGCGCGGGCAGGCGTTCGAGAACTCCAAGGAGCAGAATTTTGTCGAACCAGGAAATGTTTTCCGGCAGCGGCGGCACAGCTACCGATTCGAGCTTAACCTCGGCAACACGGCAGAGCTTCATCTTTAGCTCATCCGCGACCTTGCAAAAGCGATCACCGAGTTTCAATACGTGGCGCCCGGGTGCGCACGCCTCGAGCGCAAACGCAACGGGGTCGACGCCGGTACGTTGCTCGCTTCCAAGGTGGTTCGCTATCCAGCTTCGTATGCGTTCCCAGGCGTGTTGAAGCTTTGCCGCGCCAAACCCAAATGGGGTTTGTTTCAAATGCGTGGCGTACATGCCCCAAATCGCAGCTAAAATTGCGCCAGTTCGTCACCTACTTCTCTCGTTCGGGACGACGAGAGAATCGGCGTAAGTAACTGGTGAGAAGGGCCTTACCGCAACGCCGCGTCTGCGGCCGACAAGATCAACTCGTCATCACTATCGCCCAGCCCAGACAGATAACTGCGGATCCGGCGAAAGGATTGCCGCAGGAAAAGGGCAGCGGCGATATTCTTCACTGCAGGCGATTCGCCGTTGCGTTGCGCGAACTGAATTTCCGAGTCCCATCGGCTTAATGTGCATGTCGCCGCAAAGAGATACATGGCCGCGTTTGCGATTCGTTCCTGCACAAGCTGCATATCCAAAATCGGCTCGCGATACGTGATTAGTGAGCGGTTCACTGCCACGTTGAACCGCCAAATCAACCGGCCAAGCTGATTGGCCAAGGATTTCAGCTCCGAGCTGCGCACCGGCACGTCTGGCACGCGCACCGTCGCGCCCAATCGGCGCAGTCCTGCGTTCCAAGCTTTCCCGATCCCGCCTTCGCGCGTCGGCTGTAACATCGTGTCGTAAATTTCCTTGAACTCCATGCCCGGCCCGCGCATCCCGACGAGCGCGATGAACGACGTCAGCACTTCGTTGCTTCCTTCGCCGATTTGGTTAATGCGCGCGTCGCGCAACATTCGCTCCAGCGGAAGATCGACAAAATAGGCCGATCCGCCGTAGATCTGGAATGCGTCGTTGATGCATTCCCAAAGCCGCTCGGTCGTAAACACTTTCAGCATCGCCGTCTCGAGCATGTAATCTTCCAGACCGCGGTCGATGAGCGATGCCGTGATCGTGGTCAGCGCTTCCATCGCGTAAGCGTCGGCCGCGATCCGCGCGATTTTCTTTTTCACTAAATGAAAGTTGCCGAGCGTTTTATTGAACTGCTTCCGGGTGTTCGCGTGCTTTACCGCCAGCTCGAGGCAGGTCTTGGCCGCGCCCGTGCAACACGCGCCGAATGTTGTTCGGCCGAAATCGAGAACCGTAAGCGCCACTTTCAACCCCTTGCCTGGCGGGCCAAGGATGTTTTCCTTCGGTACTTTCACATTGCGCAACGCGAACCGTCCCGTGGCGGTCCCGCGGATTCCCATCTTCGGCATCCGCGCTTCCAGGATTTCGAAGCCCGGCATGTCCGGCGTAACCAGAAACGCCGTGATCGCATCCTTGCCCGGCTTGCCGGCGACTGGCGTGCGCGCCATCACCGTAAGCATGTGCGCGATCGCTGCGTTGGTGATGTAACGCTTTTCGCCATTTAAAACAAAATGCGAGCCATCCTCCGTCGGCGTCGCCGTCATCTGCACGTTACCTGCATCAGATCCAGCTTCCTTTTCCGTTAAGGCAAAGGCGCCAAGCTGCTCGCCATTACACAATTTCGGCAGCCACTTTTGCTTCTGTTCGTGCGTGCCGAACAACAATAGTGCCCGGATACCGATCGAATGATGCGCGTTCACGAACACCGAAGTCGACGCGCACCGTCGGCCGATCTCTTCCAACACCCTACAGTTTGCCATCTGCGTGAAACCGCGTCCGCCGTACTCCGCCGGCGCAGTCATTCCGAGCACACCGATTCGACCTAAGCCGTCGATCACCTCCCGCGGAATGTCCGCTTGTCGATCTATCTCCGCCGGATCGAGCTTCGCATCGAGAAACGCGCGCAACTCAGTGAGCGTTTTGTCGAGCTCACTCTGTTGCGCTGTGGGGATCCGCGGATACGGCATCACCCAGTCGGAGACGAAATGCCCTTGAAATAATCCTTTCGCGAATCCAAGCGCCTGCGGCCCGGCAAAAAGCAGCTCCTCGGCCTGCTTAATCTCCTTTTGTCGTTGTGCTTCCGCTTCCGTCATCGAAATGCGTTGAGGCGCCAGAGAAACGGCGAATCTAGAACTTTAGCAAGCTAGCTGGCCATGTCCACTGACACGCCCGGCTCTCTCGGAGAGAACGCCGGCTTTTCGCGAATTAACTACAGCCTTGGCTTGTTCCGCATTCCGTGCAGACACCGCAGGCGCCGGCGCGGATGACTTTGTCGCTGCCGCAATGCGAACAGATGATGTCCATGAACATGTTGCCGAGCGCTTCTTGGACGCGACCGGCGTGGCTGCTCCCATTTCCGGCGATCTTTCGTTCACCGTCGCTCGGTGTGTGGCTCGTGATCACGTCGAGGACTTCTTTCTCACCGGTGCGCGCGAGGTCGGGCACGGGCCGATTGATCGCTTTTTTCTCGATCTCGGAAATTTCCTTGAGCGGTAGCTCCGGCTGACCGCGATTCGGCGCTGTCGCTTCCTTGTAACCTTTGATGAACTGGCAGGCTAACCATCGGAACACGTAATCGGTGATGCTGGTGGCGTTGCGGATATCGGGATTTTTGGTGAACCCGCTCGGCTCGAACCGTTGATAAGCGAACTTTTTTACGAGCGACTCGAGCGGCACGCCGTACTGGAGCGCGATCGACGTAAGAGTACCGACGGTGTCCATCAATCCGCCGATGGTGCTGCCTTCCTTCGACATGGTGATGAATAGTTCGCCCGGCTGACTGTCTTCGTACAAACCGACAGTGATGTAACCTTCGTGCCCGGCGATTTCGAACTTGTGCGTGAGTGACATGCGCGTGTCGGTCATGCGATGCCGAACCGGTTTGTTAATCTTTGCCCGCAGCTCAGCCAGCTCGCCCTCCAGTTCTAGAATGCGCTTTTGCAAGTCTTCGCGATCGACCGTGATGTCCAGCGCAACATCAACGTCTTCCGCGGTCCCACCCATGTCACGGGTCTTGCGCGTGTTCAGGGGCGCGGAGCGTTTTGACCCTTCCCGATAAATCGCGATCGATTTCAAGCCGAGCCGCCAGCCTTCGATATAGGTGTTCATGATGTCGTCCACAGTGGCGGACTCGGGCATGTTCACGGTCTTGGAAATCGCGCCGCTTAGGAACGGTTGCGCCGCGGCCATCATTTTCAGATGCGCCATATAATGGAGCGAGCGTTCGCCTTTGAACGGTTTGAACGCGCAATCGAAGATCGGCAGATGGTCGGGTTTGAGCCCGCTCCGATATAGCGTAATCGTTTCAGTTGCACCCCCGTTGGCAAGCGGCACGCTTGCCCTACTCTCCACGTCCTCGATCGTATCGAACGCGTCGATGTGCGCGATGATCCGCTCGATCTCCTCGGAATTGTAACCGAGTTTTTCCAAGGCCGGTTTCACCATCTGGTTCACGATTTTTAACATGCCGCCGCCGGCGAGCAGCTTATATTTTACCAGCGCGATGTCCGGTTCGATGCCGGTGGTGTCGCAATCCATCAGGAAACTAATCGTGCCTGTCGGCGCAAGCACGGTGACCTGCGCGTTGCGATAGCCGTAGCGTTTGCCCAGCTTCGCGGTGCGGTCCCACGTTTTCGCCGCTTCTTTCTTTAAATAAGCGAACTCATCGACATCAGGGATGTCGTTCACCGCGCACCTGTGGAGATCGATCACCTCCAACATCGACGCGACATTGTCCCTCGACATCGGCTTCGGCACACCGGCGCAACGCGCATCCTTGTAGCCGGGGAACGCTCCCATCGCTTCAGCGAGGCGCGCGCTTTGTTCGTAGGCTTCGCCGGTCATAATCGCCGTGATTGCGCCGCAGAGCGCCCGGCCCTCGACACTGTCATAACCGTAACCATAGCTCATGATCAGCGAGCCGAGATTCGCGTAGCCGAGACCGAGCGTCCGAAAAATGTGCGAGTTCTCGGCGATCTCTTTAATGGGGTAACTGGCGTTATCCACGATGATTTCCTGCGCGGTGATGAAGATGCGGACCGCGGCCTTGAACCGCCGAACATCGAACACGCCGTCAGGCCCCTTGAACTTCATCAGGTTGAGCGACGCGAGATTGCACGCGGTGTTATCGAGGAATAGATACTCGCTGCACGGGTTGGTGGAGTTTTGCCGGCCAGTGCCTTTGCACGTGTGCCATTTATGGACCGTGGTATCGAACTGCATTCCAGGATCGCCGCAGATCCAAGTGCCCTCGGCAATTTTCCTCAGCAACGTGCGCGCGTCTTTGCATTCGCACGGCTGTCCGTCGGTCACTCGGCACGTCCACCATTCGCGCTCTTCGAGCGCCGCGTTCATGAACTTATCGCTCACGCGCACGCTCAGGTTTTCGTTCTGATACATGACTGAGCCGTAGGCGTCGCCGTTGTAACTGCCGTCGTAACCTTGCTCGATCAGTGCCCACGCTTTCTTCTCTTCCTTCTGCTTGGCCTCGATAAACTCCTCGATATCGGGGTGCCAATCTTTCAGCGTGTTCATCTTCGCGGCGCGCCTTGTTTTGCCGCCGCTCTTCACCACGTTCGCGATCTGGTCGTAGACTTTCAGAAACGAGAGCGGTCCGCTTGGTTTACCGCCACCGCTCAACTTTTCTCTTGTCGATCTTAGCGTTGACAGATCCGTCCCGGTTCCACTGCCATATTTGAACAGCATCGCCTCGCTTGTCGCGAGCCGCATGATGTCTTCCATTGTATCGTCGACCGACTGGATGAAACACGCGCTGCCCTGTGGATATTCGTACTGCGTTGCGGCGCGCTCTGCCTGGCCGGTCGCGCGGTTGTAAAAGTAATTGCCAGCGCCGGCGTCGCGCCCGATACCATATTCCTGATATAAACCGACGTTGAACCAGACCGGCGAATTGAACGCGCCGTGCTGGTTCAGGCACAACCACGTCAGTTCGTCACAAAAAATCTCCGCCGTTTTCGCATCTGCGAAATATCCGTCGGCGATTCCCCAATCGGTGATCGTCCGCGTCACCCGATGAATTAGTTGCCGGACAGACGTCTCGCGACCGCCGGCGTGCGGATCGGTCCCATTCGCGAGGTCACCGTAGAAATATTTCGAGACGGCGATCTTTGTGGCGAGCGCGCTCCAGCTCTTCGGCACTTCAATGTTTTCCTGCTTAAAAATGACTTTGCCGCTGTCATCCGTAATTTCTGCCGTGCGACGTTCCCATTCGATCTGGTCAAACGGTGCGACCATGGCATCGCTGAACACGCGCTCGAAACACAGCCCCGCATTGTTCC
>DASQXY010000038.1:0-2635 GCA_035639455.1 Chthoniobacterales bacterium
TTGTGCGCGGCAAAGCCACGCGGATCTTGCGTCATCAGGGCATCTACGGATTTCGACGCCGCGCGCTTTTGCAGTTCGTGAACTGGAAACCCACACCGCTGGAGCGCGCCGAGTCGCTCGAGCAATTGCGCGCTCTTGAAAATGGAGTAACAGTTCATGTGCTCGTCACAAAACACGGCTCTCCCGGCATTGACACGCCGGCTGATGCGAAAGCTCTCGAGCGAAAACTCGCTCACGCAAAACGGATCGGAGCCGCGCGATGAAGTACATTTTCGTCACAGGGGGCGTCGTCAGCTCGTTAGGCAAAGGGCTCGCCGCGGCATCGCTTGGCACGTTGCTTGAAGCTCGCGGCCTGCGCGTTGTTCTGCAGAAGTTCGATCCATATTTGAATGTCGATCCGGGGACGATGAATCCCTTTCAGCACGGGGAAGTTTATGTGCTGAACGATGGTGCTGAGACTGATCTCGATCTGGGCCATTACGAGCGATTCACGAACTGCGTACTCTCCCGCCATAACAATCTCACAAGTGGTCAGGTCTACGAATCAGTCATTCTTAAAGAGCGGCGCGGTGATTATCTCGGCAAAACCGTCCAGGTCATTCCGCACGTCACCGACGTGATCAAAGACCGGATCCGTGAGCTCTCCGATGAAAGCAAATACGATGTCGTGATTACCGAGATCGGTGGTACCACGGGCGACATTGAAGGCCTACCGTTCTTGGAAGCGATCCGGCAATTCATTCTCGAGGTCGGCGCACAGAACGTGGTCAATATGCACGTGACGCTCGTGCCATACATCAAAGCCGCGGCGGAACTAAAAACCAAACCGACGCAGCAAAGCGTCGCCAAGTTGCGCGAGATTGGTTTGCAACCGCAGGTCTTGATCTGCCGGACGGAAAAGCCGCTCGAGCGCGAGTTGCGCCAGAAATTGTCGATGTTTTGCAGCGTATCCGAAAAAGCGGTAATCGAAGCGCGCGACGTTCAGCACACGATCTACGAAGTGCCGCTCATGCTTTACAGCGAAGGGCTCGACGAGCTCGTTTGCGATTTGCTTCAAATCAGAACGCCGGAACCGGACCTCGCGAGCTGGCGGAACTTTGTCGACTGCGTGATTAACCCTCACAAGCGCGTCAAAATCGCTGTCGTCGGCAAATACATTCATCTGCAAGACGCGTACAAGAGTATCTACGAATCGCTCACCCACGCCGCCGCGAGCCAGGATTGCGGGATTGATCTGAAACTGGTCGATGCCGAATCACTTCAGGACCGCCTCGGCACACAATTGAAAGATGTGGCTGGCGTTTTGATTCCGGGCGGATTCGGAGATCGCGGCGTGGAAGGCAAAATCAAAGCGGCCCGTTACGCGCGCGAGCACCAGATGCCGTACCTCGGTCTTTGTCTCGGCATGCAGGTTGCGACGATCGAGTTCGCTCGCGACGTCTGCGGAATTGAAAAAGCGAACAGCACCGAGTTCGATCCAACCGCACCTGACCCAGTAATCTCGTTACTCGAGGAGCAGCGCGACAAAATCCACAGCAAAGGCGCGAGCATGCGGCTTGGCACGTGGCCGACGAAAATTGTGCCAGGGACGCTGGCGGAAAGAATCTATGGGCAACGTGAAGTGATGGAGCGCCACCGCCACCGCTATGAGTTCAACATGAAATACCGCGAGCGAATGGCCGAGAATGGTTTCGTCATTTCAGGAACTTCGCCCGAAGGCGCACTGGCCGAGCTGATCGAGCTCCGCGACCATCCATATTTCATCGGGTGTCAGTATCACCCCGAGTTTCAGAGTAAACCAAACAAGCCGCATCCGCTGTTCAAAGGCTTCATCCAGGCGTGTCTCGCGTTCGATCCTAATCGTGCGCCGCGCGTTCCAGTCGATCGAGAATCGCCGCCCCGAGTCCGCGAGCAGGAACTCGTTCTGCAACAATAAGGTCGAGACTGAGCGCGTCGAGCTCGCGCAGATAACGAAACAAACTTGCCGCTGCTTCGCGCAGATCTTGTCGTTCGCTTAAGCAACGAACCGCAGCGAATCGGTTGTCATCGTGCACTGGATTCCAAGCAAGTAATCCGATGCGCCGTGTTTCGGGCAGCAACGTTGCCGCGCGATCCATCAACCGTAGCGGAGTTCTTGGCGCATAATGCGACGGCAGTTGACCCGGCGCGGAGATTTTCTTTGTGCCCTCCGGGACGTTGAGCTGAGCAAATTTCGACAGCTGCTCTGAAGTGATTGGGCCGCGGCGCAAAATGTCGATCTTGCCATCACGAATCGCAACGATGGTCGACTCGATGCCGTGCTGAGTCCGGCCGCCATCGACGATCAGCGGGATACGGCCACCGAGCTCATCCAAAACGTGCTGCGCAGTCGTCGGGCTGATGCGGCCGAACCGGTTCGCGCTTGGCGCACCCAGCGGCTTTCCGAACGCCTGGATAACTTCGGTGAATACGGGATGCGCGCTGATTCTAATGGCAACCGTGTCGAGACCGGCCGTCACAATTTCAGGAACGATGTCGCGCTTTGGCAGAACAATCGTGAATGGTCCCGGCCAAAACCTTTCCGTTAGCTCCGAAACGAGTTGTCGATCTTTCCTTGCGATATCAGCGATTTTTTGCAGCCACTGGGTTTCCGGCA